>JBLMXX010000094.1:0-3972 GCA_050257995.1 Acidobacteriota bacterium
GGTATTCGCTTAACACGGATGCTCCGATTCGTCCCGGCGACGCTCTGCCTCTCACGGTGGTCTGGCGCGCCGGCACCGCGCCGGTCAAGAACAGCCTCGTTATGCGCATCTGGCTAGAAGACCGTGAAGGCAAGGCAATTTCCAGCCGGGATGCGCCGATGGGAGAAAGTTTCCCCGTCCCGCAGTGGCAGACCAACCAATATGTGCGTGATTGGCCGGAGGTGCGCATCCCGGCAAACATCCCAGATGGCAAATACCCTGTCAAGCTGGCGGCCGCGCGGGGCAATAACTTGCTGGGGATCGACTGGCTACCCATCGGCAACACGATCGTCCGATTAGGAGAGATCCAGGTCAAGAATCGGCCGCGTGTCATGACGGCAGAGCCCATTTCGAATCCCGTCGACGCCATCTTCGACAAGAAAATCAAACTGGTCGGCTATGACCTCCAGCGCGACATTCCTGCACGAGGAGTCCGCCTGACCCTCTACTGGCGCTCGCTCGCGCTGATGGATACTTCCTACACTGTTTTTGTGCACCTGCTGGATGGCAAGAACACGGTGCTCGCCTCGGCGGACGCATTGCCCGGGGCAGGGGAATTCCCCACCACCGGTTGGTTGGAAGGTGAATTTATCACTGACGTGCATTCATTCACGCTCCCGCCCGACCTGCCGGATGCGGGCTACCCCATAGAGATCGGTTGGTATGACGCGGCAACGGGAGCGCGCCTTAAAACGACAACAGGTCAGGACCGTGTGATACCCGCTTCTATTAACATCCCGTAAGGGAGACCCGATAAGAGACACGATGTCCATTCGTTTGCCGCCTTACGCCCTTCCGGTGCTCCTGGTGGTTTTTGTCCTCCTGGGACTGGCTCTCAACTTCACGGTACCGTTGGGCGAGGCTCCGGACGAAGTCTCGCACTATGCCTATGTCCAATACCTGGTTGGAAACCACCATCTCCCGAAAACGGAAGGCGCCGTATTGGGTGAAGCTCATCAGCCCCCGCTCTATTACTTGATAGGCGCCCTTTTCACCTCTTGGATCCCACAACAGGATTTCCAGGCCATTGCTAACCCGGATTTTAGGCTGGATGATCCGCAGACCCCCAACTACCTCTTGCACCCGCGGAACGAGGGAATACCTTATCACGATAGTTCGCTGGCATGGCACCTGGTGCGTCTGCTGTCGACGGTCCTTGGGGCTGTGACCGTATGGGCGACCTGGCACATTGCCGTCGGATTGTTCTCGCCAGAGTCGTGGATACCTCTGGGCGCGACTGCACTGGTGGCGTTTCTCCCGGGGTTTCTTTTCATCAGCGCGGTTGTGAACAACGATAATCTGATTATCGCGCTATCGGCTTTAAGTATAATGCAAGCGCTGCGGATGGCGCGCAAAGGCTCCACGGTGAGAGATGCACTCGTTCTAGGCGTGCTCCTGGGGCTCGCGCTACTTGCCAAGTTGAGCGGCCTGGTCGTGTGGCTTTTCAGTGCGATGATGCTATTGTGGTCGGCATATGACGGAAGAAATTGGAAACAGGTGGCGATACACTCCGCGATCGTTTTCGGAGTGGCTGGGGCAGTCTCGGCACCGTGGCTGCTGCACAATCTCGCGACGAGCGGGGATCCATTCCACTGGTCCGCCTACCTTGCCGTCATTACGCCACGGCGCGAGCCCCTTACTCTGCAGACCATCGCCGATATCGCCCAAGCATTGTTTACAAGCTTTTGGGGAAGCTTTGGTGGAGCGCTGCACCTCAAATTGGCAAGTGCCGTGTATCTGATCTTGAATGCGGGGACACTCGTAGCGCTGCTTGGTTGGGTAGGCTATGCCTATGATGCTCATCGCCGCCACCTTGACGCGAATATTCGGTATTTGTTATTGACGTCCTTGGCCTTTGGCGTTGTGCTGCTTTTTGCGTATGTGCGTTGGGCGGTCACAGACATGGCCACGGGGCAGGCCCGACTCCTATATCCTGGGTTGCCTTTATGGGCGATTTTCATGACTGCCGGGTTCGCCCGTCTTTCTCCGGTAAAAGTGAAATTCGCGATCGCCCTATGGACGGCGGGTCTCTGTGGATTGAGCCTCGCGATATTGCTCTATCTCCACTCACTTTTCACGTCTCCCCGTCTAGACCTGCCTGCTCTGCCTCCTCTTTCCTCAGCCCATGCGCCCGCAGATTTCGGAAAGACCATTCGGGTGCTGGATTATCAAATTGATTCCGCCCAGGCGTCTCCCGCCGGATCGTTGGTCGTTCGAATTTACTGGCAGGCATTGAGCGATCCACAAGAAGACTATTGGCTATTGCTCCAATTGGCGAACAATGACGGCACCGTCGCGAACAAAGACGGCGTTCCCTCGGCAGGACGGACGACAACCGACTGGTGGCAGACAGGTGAGGTCTATGAATCGCGTCACACCTTTGTGCTCCCGGATGACTTGGCTCCCGGAATCTATACACTGCGCTTGGGCTTGCATCCGTTCAATCGTTGGGAATGGCTGCCTGTGCAGGGAGGAGAAATGCTTCAACTAGAGAGAGTTCTCATTACGGGTCCCAGGTAGTCTTTGGAGACCGCGTTGACGCCCCTTCGGTTTTAGATTAAACTAAGGTCACAGTAGGTATGTTCGCTCGTTGAGATATAGGGGCGTGCCTGCGTTGTCCGGTTGCACCCTTCTGGAATACGCTCTACTACGCCCCGCATGTTTGCAAAATCAGAGTGTGAAAGCAGACAGGAATGTCCTATACCCCAAGTTCACGATATCTTGGATTGCTGCGCGGAAAAATCACGTTGGAGGAAATACCCTTTAGCGATCGCGCCTCACGGCTTTTGGTATTTCGCCACGATATGCAACTCCGAATCCGGCTGACCGAGCGCTGGTCGCAGTGGGAACACGAGGTCGGTCATTATCGGCAGCGTGCACCCGTGATCGACAATTTTGTCCTGACCGACGAGAGTGGCACGCCGCTCGAATTCAAACTAGTCACATACCCCCATATGCTCAGTTTCGAGACGCGGCTGGGCGAATGGTGGCTTGCCTTTGCGGACGAGGAAACGCTTTATTTGAGACTCCCCGCGGCCCGGCTCGGCATCTCATTCCGCGTCTATGCCCACCAAGGGCGAATGGACCGGCGCGGTGGCGAGTTTAAGGGCGATCCGTCGCACCGCAGCACGCATCGGAATGTCGCCTACACGACGAATGCCCACATTCTCTCCAATTCCATCGGCCCGGACCAGGGCGGCTATATGAAGGTCCGGCTTGAATTGGAATCCAGTGCGGATTCGGCGTTTCAGATCAATGTCACCCCGCGGCTGGGATTCAATCGCAGTCTGGTATCTCCGGAACGCGTGCTGGGCGACGCCGAGCAACGCTGGCACGACTGGTTTGCCGCCGTGCCCATAGTGGATGAGCAATATGCCAAGCAATATTATTACGCCTGGTGGATCCTACGCGCCGGCTTGTTGAGCGCGCGGTTCTTCCTGACGCGCGAGGCAATGGCTCCTTCGGTTATTCACTACGTGGGCGTTTGGCAATGGGATGCCTTTTTCCACGCACTGGCATACCGCTACCTGGACCACAAGTTGGCCGAGAATCAATTGCGTGTCCTGATCGACCACCAGCGCGACGATGGAATGATTCCGGATGCAGTCCACGACGAAGGCGTCGTGATGAGCATCGCCCTTCCTATCGGCGGTGAGGAGGCTGAAGTGACCAAGCCACCTCTCCTGGCGTGGGCAGCATGGAAACTGTACGAAGCCAGCGGCAACCGCGACTTTCTTGACGAGATTTACGAGCCGATCGAACGCTGGAACAATTGGTGGTTCGAAAAGAACGACAGTGACCACGACGGCATAGTCGAGTACAACCACCCTTATTCCTCGGGACTGGACGACAGCCCGTTGTGGGATGAGGGTGTCCCGGTCGAGTCCCCGGACATCAATACCTACCTGGTGATGCAAGCG
The DNA here is from genome assembly GCA_050257995.1 of Acidobacteriota bacterium. GTDB lineage: Bacteria > Chloroflexota > Anaerolineae > UBA4142 > UBA4142 > JBLMXX01. The sequence continues at coordinate 3,960 of JBLMXX010000094.1, forward strand.
GAATCGATGGCCA
>JBLMXX010000095.1:0-4976 GCA_050257995.1 Acidobacteriota bacterium
CAGCGCGTCCGCCGCGTCCTGTGAATTCGTGACCGCGCAGGGCGCGCTCGGACCCACGATGCCGCCGAACGGCGAACCGCACGCCGCCAGACCCAGTGCGACGATGGCGCCGAGGAACAGCGCCAATCCTCTAGTCCTAACAAAACGCATGAAACTACTCCTTTGCTCTGAAAGTTAAAAGTAAGAGGGCAAAGGTTAAAACGGAAAACCGGTGAAAAAGTTGCGGCTTTTCCAATTTGAATCCTATTCTCATTCGGGATATAATTTCAGTATGCGTTCGGTTAGGGATCACAGGGAAGGAGGTGATATTTCGCGTTAACACAATCCTGAGGGGGGGGCACACGGCTTCGACTGGGTACTCTGGACAAGAGCGCTTGCTGGTGCAGGTCCGGCAAGCCAAACCCTCTTTTCGCAAAGGAGCGAAACGATGATGAAGAAGTTAACCCTGAGCGTTATCAAAGCCGACATCGGCGGGTGGGTAGGACATTCGGCGATCCATCCCGCGCTGGAAGAGTCGGCGAGGGAAAGTCTGGCTGTCGCCAAGAAACAGGGACTGGTCCTGGACTATTTTGTGACCGCTTGCGGGGATGACCTGCAGTTGATCACGACGCACACGCTGGGAGTGGACAACGAACAGATCCACCGGCTGGCGTGGGACACCTTCACCCGCGGGACGGAGGTGGCAAAGCGGCTCAAGTTGTACGGCGCGGGCCAGGACCTGCTCGCCGATGCTTTTTCGGGCAACGTCAAGGGGCAAGGTCCCGGTGTCGCCGAGATGGAGATCGAGGAGCGCACGTCCGAGCCGGTCTTGATTTTTATGGCGGACAAGACTTCGGCGGGCTCGTGGAACTTGCCACTGTTCAAGATGTTTGTCGACCCGTTTAACACGTCCGGATTGATCATTGCCCCCGCATTGCACCGCGGGTTCCGGTTCGAAGTGCACGACATTCGCGCGCACAAAAAGATCTTCTTCGACTGCCCCGAAGAGATGTACGACCTCTTGATGTTCATCGGGACGCCGAGCCGCTTTACCATCAAACACGTCTTTGCCCGCGTCGACGGGAGCATTGCGGCATCCTCGTCCACGGAACGCCTCTCGCTCATCGCCGGCAAATACGTGGGCAAGGACGACCCGGTCATGATCGTCCGTTCGCAGCACCAGTTTCCGGCGGTCGGCGAAGTGCTGGAACCGTTCCGGTATCCCTGGATCATCGAAGGGTGGATGCGCGGCTCACACTATGGACCGCTGATGCCTACGTCCCAAAAGCAGGCTACCCCCTCTCGCTTTGACGGTCCCCCGCGCGTGATCTGCCTGGGCTTTCAACTGGCGGAGGGCCATTTGGTCGGTCCGCGCGACATGTTCGACGACCCTTCGTGGGATGAGGCACGCCGTGACGCCAATCTCATCGCCGATCATTTACGCCGGCACGGACCCTTCGAGCCGCATCGCCTGCCGCTGGATGAAATGGAATACACATCACTTCCGGAAGTGATGCGCAAAGTCGGAGACCGCTGGGAACCGCTGTAAAGTTCCGTCACCCCTGCACTCCCGGCATTCGCCGGCATCTGCGATTCTCATTAGAAAAGTGCAACAGGCACCCAACCTGTTGCACTTGCACTATCGCGTCGAATATCAATACGCGCTCTTTCAGCCATCCCGCCAGTTGGCAGAAATGCCGTGCTCAAGCCGTCGCATGCTTGCGCCGGTACAGATCACACGTGGAGCACTCGTCGCGCAGCCGGCCTTGGGCAGCCTGGATGGCTAGCCAACAAGGCAGTTCGGGGCGACGGTAGGCCGCGCACTGAGCACGCAAGGTCGAATCGCACTTTTTCACTTCCCAACAATTCACTTCCCGGACCGTTCCCGTCATTGGCTTTCGCCCGCGAAAAGGAATGATGCGAGCACCCTTTCGTTCTCCAGCCTCTTCCGAATCCTGGGGCCTGAGTTTCTTCTCCAGCCAACGACCTATCGCGATCGCCAGAGCGAGCGGCACTCCAACGCGCAAGAGGACCAAGCCGAAAAAAACAAAGTAATTGATGAGAAACTGTGGTAACATGGGCACCTCCGGGGGCACATCCTTTGCCCTTTTTCGCCTCCAGTATAGCAGGTCCGGACGCCCATTTCTATCGGTAGGTTAATGTATCTTGGGATTGCATAAACACCCCATTCGGGATGGGGTTCCTCATGTCCGTTCAGGATGAAGCGGCGGCGCCCGAGCGGACCAGAAGCACGGGCACCGGCGAGGCGCTGAGCACCCGCTCGGCGACACTTCCCATCACCCAGCGCCCCAGCCCCGAACGTCCATGCGTCGACATGACGATGGTGCTTGCCGCATGCGTTTCCACCGCCTGCAGGATGCCATCCGCGGTTGGACCAATCTCCGTTTCCCACTTTACCCGCAGTCCCTGGTTCTGCAGTTCCCGGTTCTCTTGCCTCAGATACTCCTGGACGGAGGCTTGAGCCACTTCGTCAAACTCCACAACGGATCTCCCTGCCGGGTAACCCTCGATGATATAGGCTGAGGGCGCCCAGACCCGCAGGAGCAAGATTTCGGCGTCAAAAGCCCGGGCGAGTTCCTGCGCAAAAGGAAGGGCACCCTCCGCCAACTCGGATCCATCCAGTGGGACGAGAATACGCGAGATGCGAGTCTCGGCTAGCGGCATCGGTTTCGCGCGTACCAAGAGCAATGGTGACCTGGCACCGGTCAGCACCTTGTCTGCCACACTGCCATATACCCACCGTTGGATGCCGGTCCGGCCGTGGGTCGCCATCACAATCAAGTCCGCCCGCGCCGTCTCAGCCAGGTCCAGGATAGCCGACGCCGGGTGACCAACCCGGACCACGCGCTCTGCCGGAACATGGATCGACTCGAAGTCGCGATGGGCAATCTCGAGATACTCGAGCGCCAATCCTCGCATTAATTCCACCTGGTCAGCCACGCTCACGCGAGCGCCCTCCTCGCGTAACGTCTCCCGGACTGGCTCGATGGCCCTGAATAAGGTGACCGAACTCTGAAAGCGTTCGGCGAGCGCTTTGGCAAGCGGCAGTGCTTGCTCTGCGAGTGGTGAGCCGTCCAACGGGATAAGCATACGGCGATACATACAGACCTCCTTGTCGACTCGCTGATTCTTCCAGCGCCAAACAAAACCCGTTCCAGCACTTGACCGGAACGGGCAATGATCTTTAATGTGCGCTCACGCCCCCGACGGCGGACCGGGCGCGAACGCTTCCTCAGTCCATTTAATTATATTGCAGAGACACCGGAGCGTCAACCGCGATTGTCGACTTTTCGCCTCCGCGTGATATACTACAACAGGAACTTGTAACTCCCGGTAGTCGTCTTATTTACAGCGGAGTTCTGCTTACTCTCGTTCGACATCGCAATTCCAAAAGCGAGGTAAAAAATGAGAAACGATGTGCTTTTTATGGTCGCCGCGTCTGTCCTATTGAGCCAGGTGGCTTGCCAGGGCTTTTCGAGCATGCTCACCGGTCCCTCCGCCATAGGAGAGGTCAAGTCGCAAAAGGACCGCTCGGCGGCTGTAGCGCCCACAGGTGATATCGCGCGTCTCGTCGCGGCGAATGACGCGTTCGCGTTCGACCTGTACCGGGGGTTGAGCGCGGCGCCCGGCAATCTCTTTTATTCCCCGCACAGCATATCGTCCGCCCTCGCGATGACGTATGCGGGCGCGCGCGGCGCAACGGCACAGCAGATGGCGCGGGCCCTCCACTTTGAACTAACCGACGACCGCTTGCATCCGGCCTTCAACAGCCTCGATCGCGAATTGGTGAGCCGGGGCGAAGGCGCCAAAGGCAAAGATGGCAAGGGTTTTCGGCTCCGGACGGTGAATGCCCTCTGGGGTCAAAAGGGGTATCAATTCCTCCCCGGCTTTCTCGACGTCCTCGCCGAGAACTATGGCGCCGGGATGCGGCTCGTGGATTTTTCTGCGGCGGAGGAATCGCGCCAGGCGATCAATGCATGGGTCGGCGATCAAACGGAAAACCGGATAAAGGATCTGATTGCCAAGGGAGCGCTGGACGCGGCAACGCGACTCGTTCTGACGAACGCCATCTATTTCAATGCCGCGTGGGCAGATGCGTTCTCGCCTGAGCAGACACGCGACGGCACCTTTAACCTGCTGGACGGCGGCAAGGTAACTGTGCCGATGATGAATCAGACAGATTTCTTCAGTTATGCCAAAGGAGAAGGATACCAGGCGGTAGCACTGGCCTATGACAAGCGTGAGCTGTCGATGCTGATCGTCATGCCGGCTGCCGGTCAGTGGAATACCTTCGAGCGTTCGCTCGATGCCAGGCGTGTCGAGGGGATCGTCAAAAACATGGACTCCAGGCGCGTAGTGCTAAGCATGCCCAAATTCAAGGTCGAATCGAGCTTTCAATTGGCGGAGGCGCTGCGTGGTCTCGGGATGCGCGATGCGTTCGAACTCGGTCTTGCAGATTTTTCAGGGATGGATGGCACGCGCAACTTGTTCATCGGGCAAGTGATCCACAAATCGTTCGTGGCGGTGGACGAAGCGGGGACCGAGGCCGCGGCGGCGACTGCCATCATCATGCCGGCCAGTGCGGCGGCCATAGAACAGCCGGTGGTCTTAACCCTCGATCGCCCCTTTGCCTTTATGATACGCGATAATGCGACGGGTGCGATTCTTTTCGTCGGGCGGGTGATGAATCCGGCACCGTAAATCGGGCAAAATTGTACCCTAAAGATTGGCGGATGAAACACAGCTGGCGAGCAATCAAGGTGAGCATCGCGTTACTCATGGCACTAATCGGCTGCAGCGCGCCCACCGCGACGCCACTCCCTCTCTCCAAGGAGCAAGCCATCGTGCGCGCAACCCAGGACGCCAAGCAGTCCGTCCCGGAGGTGGGCATTCTGCAAGCGCGGATTGACAACATCACGGCAGAATTGATCACGCTGGCTGAGGCGGACAGCCGGATGGGTGGGCAGCGCGGACCC
>JBLMXX010000096.1:0-19451 GCA_050257995.1 Acidobacteriota bacterium
GTGGAAAGCAGGTAGAGGCGAATGGCATCCGGCTCATGCTGCGCCAGGGCGTCCCGGATCCAGAGCGTATTGCCGATGTGCCGGTGCATTTCTTCATCCGGCGGCGTGGTCGAAAGGCGGAGCAGCGCGTTGTGCATCCAGTAGCGCGCGAACGGTTTTTTCCCTGTATAGGACTCGGACTGGGCCGTCTCGTTCTCGTGATGCGGGAAAATGACGTCCTGACCGCCGCCGTGGAGATCGATCTGCTCGCCATTTTCCACCAGGTTCATGGCGGAGCACTCGATGTGCCAGCCGGGACGACCGGGACCCCAGGGGCTGTCCCAACTCGGCTCGCCCGGTTTGGACGCTTTCCACAGGGCGAAATCCATCGGGTCTTCCTTGCGCTCGTCTACCTGGATGCGCGCGCCGGCTTCCATCTCGTCAAGCGAGCGGTGGGAGAGTTTGCCATAATCGGGATCTCGCCGGACACGGAAGTAGACGTCGCCGTCGACGGCGTACGCGTATCCTTTGGCGATCAACCCTTGCGTGATTTGGAGGATAGTCGGGATTACGCCGGTGGCGCGGGGATAGGCATCGGCACGCTGCACATTGAGCGCGTCCATCTCATGCAAAAAACGCTCGATGTAGTGGTCCGCCAGCGCCTGGATAGTCGTGCCTTGCTTTTGTGCCGTACTGATAATCCGATCTTCAATGTCCGTAAAGTTCTGAACATGCCGGACCGCATAACCGCGGAATCGGAGATATCGCTTGACCGTGTCGAAAAGGATGTAGGAGAACGCGTGCCCCACGTGAGAGGGGCCGTAAAGGTTGGGTCCGCAGACATACATGTTCACGCGGCCCGGTGTGATTGGAACAAATTCCTCTTTTTGACGGGTGAGCGTGCTGTAGATTTTGAGGGACATTCTGTTTCTCCGGGAGAGTGAATTACACTCGTCGCAAATTGAGGTCAGCAACTTGCGCAGGGGACCTTCGCCTGAGGCGACGTCCCCCGGGTACAGGAGCAAGTCAGAATCCCCCGCAGTGGGAAACCGTTATTCACTGTCTGCGCTCGTCCACCGGCGCGGCAAAGATCATGCGCCCCTGGTTAGTCTGCAGCATACGCGTCACGACGACGTCGATGCTGGAATTAAGAAATTTCTTTCCATTTTCGACCACGACCATGGTGCCATCGTCCAGGTAGGCGATCCCCTGCCCCAACTCTTTGCCCTCCTGCACGACCCGCACCCGCATGCTTTCACCGGGCAGGACTACGGCCCGGACGGCATTCGCCAATTCGTTGACGTTCAGCACCCTCACGCCCTGCAGTTCCGCCACGCGGTTCAAGTTGTAATCGTTCGTGACGATAGGACAGTGCATGTTCTTGGCGAGCCGGATCAGTTTATCGTCCACCTCGTGGACTTCTTCCACGTCCAGGTCCGTGATGCGAATTGGCACAATGGATTCCTTCTGCAGCTTGTTCAGCATGTCCAGCCCGCGCCGCCCGCGATTGCGCCGGAGTGAATCGGCGGAATCGGCGATGTGCTGCAACTCCGCGAGCACAAACCGCGGGATGGTCATCGTCCCGTCGACAAAACCGGTGCGGGAGATGTCGGCAATCCGCCCGTCGATAATGACGCTGGTATCCAGCAGAACGGATTTGTCCGTGCTGGCGCGCACGAATCCCTCCCGTCCGAGGCGCCCACCGAGAATCGCAAAGAAATCCCGCTCGCGCATGACCATCACCCACGCGCCAAGATAGCCGAACGCAATGAGAGAAATAAAGGGAAAGACCGATTTCCAGGGATCCGGCAGGAGCGAGAGGGGGAATGCCGTCAACGCGGCGATGATCAGCCCAATGATCAGGCCAATGGTGGCGGCAAGTAATTGCTGGGCGGGGATCTGGCGGATCGTTCGCCGCGCCCAGAGGTAAGGTCGTATGGTGATCCAGGGCGTCACCAGCAAGCCCAAGGCGGCGCCCGCCAGCGCCAGCACGACTATATAGCGGATGGTGTCTGGACCGGTACCGAGCGCTTCGCCGATCTTCAATCCGAAGAAGGCAAAGACAAACATACCCACCAGACGGAGGAGAAACTCGACGCTCATCGCGACCTCCTCCTGGCATCCAACCGTAAAAGAACGAGTGTACCGCCGGCGGTACACTCAACAAAGAAGAGAATAATAGCTAGATAAAAATCGATTTGCGCCACGCGACAGTCGCACGTGGACCATCTACGTTCAGTTGGGTGTGTTCCGGCCAGGCGTCAATTCATGTATGCGGTTGGCAACCAGGGATAAGATTCCAATAACAGGGATAATAAATGAAAAGATATGGATAGAATAAACCTATCTTAGCACAGGACCTCAAATATGTCAATGCGACCGTTGAATTATTGCTTGATGAGCGCAATTTGCATCGCCTCGGTCAAGGTGCGGGCCCCCAAAAGCTCAATGCCCTCCGGCTTGTCTTTGATCTTAACCAGCGTGCCGGGGACGAGCGCCCGCTTGAAACCGAGGCGCGCGGCTTCGTTCAAGCGTCGCGCCGCCTGGCTCACCGTGCGCAGTTCACCGGAGAGTCCCACTTCTCCAATGACGACCAGGTCCTCAGCGACGGGCCGGTCCTGAAAACTGGACGCGATCGCGAGCGCCACGGGCAGGTCCGCGGCCGGCTCGGCGATCTTTAATCCGCCGATAACGTTAACGAAAACGTCCTGGTTGAACAATTTCAAGCCGACGCGCTGCGACAAGACCGCCGTGAGCAAGAGCAAGCGCCCCATGTCGAACCCGTTCGGAGTGCGGCGCGGGAGGGCGAATGCCGTCGCGCTCGTCAGCGCCTGGATTTCGACGAGGAGCGGGCGTGTGCCTTCCATTGTAACGGCTATCGCATTTCCCGCCGCATAGGGAGAACGCTCGGCAAGAAACGCGCGCGAGGGGTTCTCGACCTCGACCATGCCATCCTGTGTCATCTCGAACACACCTACTTCGCTCGTGGCTCCGAAGCGGTTCTTGACGGAGCGGAGCAAGCGGTACGAATGGAAGCGTTCCCCTTCGAGATAGAGCACGGTGTCGACGATATGCTCCAGCACGCGTGGTCCCGCAATGGCGCCTGCCTTGGTGACGTGTCCGACTAGGAAAATGGCGATACCGGTCGATTTCGCCACCTGCATGAGCCGCGCGGCGGATTCGCGCACCTGCGAGACGCTCCCGGCGGCACTGCTCAACTCTTCGAGGTAAACCGTTTGAATCGAGTCGATGATGACCAACTTGGGTCTGAGTCTCTCGATGTGCGCGATGATCTGCTCCAGGTCCGTTTCGGTCAACAGGTACAGCGCATTGGGTTGCAGGCCCAATCTCTCGGCGCGCATCTTGGTCTGTTGGACCGACTCTTCGCCCGACACATACAGCACCGTGCCGATGGATTGGGCCAGGATCGCCGCCATTTGTAAGAGCAACGTGCTTTTCCCGATCCCCGGTTCACCGCCGATGAGGACGAGCGAGCCGGGGACGACGCCGCCGCCCAGCACACGCGCGAGTTCCGGCATGGGCACTTGCATGCGCTCGAAACCCTCGGTCACGACCTCGGATATTTTTTGCGGCTCACTGCGCGGCGCCAGCGCGGCCAGCGACGAAGCGACAGATGGCTCACGCGCCTCGATCGTCTCGACCATAGTATTCCATTCACCGCAATCGGGACAGCGTCCATAGGACTTGGTCGACACGAACCCGCATTGCTGGCAGACCCACTTGCTGTGCGTTTTGGATTTTGGCATACGGCTCAACGCCCCCAAACGGATGTTCTATAGCGATATTCTACACCGGAATGGCTCTCACGTCAATCCAAAATCTGCGATAGGGCTCGGGCATATAACCTCGCGGGTCTACCTTCGCAAACTCCTCAAGCAGCGACATGGTGAGCGGCGCTTCCGGACAAATGGCATGCCGCCAGTGTAGAAATGGATAAAGCCATGCCCGCGCCGTCTCGAACTCTTCCAGGACCAGCCGGCCGACTACGCCGCACTCGTCGAGAAAATGCTGTCGCTCGAACTCGCGGAAAAGGGGACCATAGTCGAATGGGACACGCCGAAAACTTGGGCGCCACCCTGCGGCATCGCCGTCTAGCAGCATGTAACCTGCAGACAATTTCCCATCCAACGGAACCCCAACCGAGCCGGGATTCAAGACCCGCCAACGCCCGACGCGCCGGTCCATCGCCAGGTGCGTGTGACCGGTGACCAGAAACGTCTCGTCTACTCCGGCAAACAAGGTTTGAATCTCGTCTTCCGTCGTCGTTGGATAAATTGGGTCCCTAGGGTTCATTGGGGACCCGTGGAAGACACTCAAGGGAGGCGCATCCGGCGAGTGCAAGCAGACCGTATCGGGCCAACCGTCAATCACGTCCTGCCACGAACCATTCAACTGGCGATGCAGCCACGGCAGAAGCGGGAAACTGGATACATCGTCCCATTCGGGGAGAGCGCGGGGGGTCTGTTGGTCCAACAGGTAGAACTCGTGATTGCCGCGCATGACCGTCCAGCCCTCTCGCGTAATACGCTGAACGACCTGAGCTGAAAACGGTCCCCAGTTGATGACGTCTCCTGCGACGATGACCTGGTCAACGGAAAATTGAGCGAGATCGCATAGGACAGCCTCCAAGGCAGGCAGATTGCCATGGATGTCGGAAAGGACCGCCAGCCGCGTCATTGCTTTTCCGCAGCGCGTTCATTCGCGTCCACGCGCAAAATCTCCACGCTCACAAAGTTATTCCCGTCGAAGGAGAGGCGCGCGCCTTCGCAGTAGCCCAAGCCCCCGCCCCATGCGGAGTGGTTGGCATCCGGCAGTGCAGCAATCGTGCCGAGTTCTATCATTCCGCCATGCGACACCAGGAGCGCGCTCTCTCCCTCCTGAAGCGATCCGGCAATATCACGCCAGAATTTGGATTGATTCTTTGCCCATTTGGCGAGCGCCTTGCGCGCTTGAATCGCTTGCGCATAATCGGCAAATGAGTCCGAGCTGACAAATTGCTCACCCGCTTTGGTTTCTATGATCGAAAGCTCTTTTGCCTGATCATCCACGGCAAATCCCATCGCGATCGCCGTTTCAAACGCGCGGGGCGATTTGCTGGTCACCACCCTGGCAAAAGGTCCCATGGCGCTGCCCACGCGACGGGCTAGCTCGACGCCTTCTTGCGTCAAGTGCTTGCCGGGCTTGTGCCGCATCGTATGGCGGCGCACTTCGATATATCGCATTTTCATATCCTCCTATGTATTCATTTTCTATTGCCCTACTTCTCTTCCGGCGGCTTGACGCCGCGGAAAGTAAAATAGAGTGCCAGATCGTAAACGATTTTAAGCCCGCCTGACAGAAAGAACGGGAGACTCAACAGCGAGGCATTCAGCATGGCGCCGGTCAGCGACGGCGAAATCGCGGCGCCGATCGAACGTGCAATCGTGGTGACACCGGAGGCGGCGGACCGCTCATCCGGTTCGACCACCGCCATCGTATAGGACTGGCGCGTGGGCACATCCATTTGTGAGATGCTGAATCGCGCTAGGAGCACCCCGATCGCCAGCGGCAGGTTGGGCATCAGCGGCACGAGCATCAAGAGAAGATTCGAAGGAATGTGCGTAAACACCATCGTATTGATGAGACCGACGCGGGCGGCGATTCGCGCTGCCAGGAGGGCGGAGAGGCCGGCGAAAATATTTGCGCCGAAGAAAATACTCCCCAACAATGCGGGCTCAACCCCGAATTTGACATAGAACCAGTACGCGATCAGACTCTGGACGATCAACCCGCCCGCAAACGCGTCGAGCGCGAAAAAGGAACTCAGCCTGAGCACTATTCCGCGGGATCGGTGCAGCCCCAATAGATTCGCGGCAGCCGCGGAGCGAGTGCCGGTCTGGACCTCCACCGATGACGACAGGCGACTGAAGAACGCCATCAGCAATCCCCCGAGCACGGCATAGCCAATGACGATGGATCGGTAACTAACCAGCGGTGAGTGACCCAACTGCTGAAGTGCCTGGGCGAGCGTCCCGCCGGCAAGCGCGCCGGTGGCGGTCGCGAACGATCCGACGAGTGCGTACCACGCAAATACGCGGGTGCGCTGATCGTTTGGCACGATCTGGGTCAAGGCGGCTTGCTCGATGGATAAAAAGGGTCCGATCTCATTCCCACCCGGACTGATCACGCCGATGATGGCGGCGAGCGCCAAAAGGATGAGATTGCGCGTGAATGCAAACACCCCGCCGGCCAGCAGCATCAGCACCGCGCCGAGAACCAGCATCCGCCGCCGTCCGAGCCGGTCCGCCGACGTCGTGATCCACAATGAAATCCCCGCGTCCCCGATCAGCGTCAGCGTGAGGAGCGTTCCAATTTCCGTTTCGGTGAGACCTACCTGAACGAGATACAACGCGAGCACGACGGATAAAAAGCCGTAAGCGAACAGCCGGATGATGCGGGTGCCAAAGAGCAGACGTCCATCGAAATTCAGAAATCTCAAAAGGGGAACAGCCGCCACCACCTGATCAATCATTCAGCAATGCCTCATCAAAAAAGCCCATGATATTCTGCTCGTACTCTGCCGGACGCGCGCGTAGGCTTCCACCGTGCTCCGTCTCGGGCACCTCCCAGAGTCTCTTTGGCTCTTGCGCGCGCTCGTAGTAAAATCGCGTCCCTCTTGATCCTTGCTCTTGCCCCGTTGAAATCAAGAACAAGGCCCGGGGAGAAATGGTGCCGATCACGTCGACAATGCTGGAGGGCGCCGGGATGCCCGTAAAGAGTTCCACGCCCTTGTAATCGACGAAATACACTGCGTATATGATCGCATCTGCCATTGAGGTGGGCGGTGGGGCATCCTTGAGCGTGACAGGACCGGGTTCCTCCGCGAGCACGGCTCTGATCGCCTTGGATCGGGCAGCCGCCTGGATCGCAATCGTCGCCCCGATCGAAAAACCATGAATGCCGATACGCTTGGAATCTACTTCGCTCCGGTTTTGGAGAAACGCAACGGCGGCGGGTACATCGTCGACATCCTGCCACCCAAACGTCCGCTGGTCACCCTCGCTCTCGCCATGGGCGCGCAGATCATACAGCAGCACGCCATAGCCATGGCGCGCCATGATCTCGGCTTGATGGAGCATCATTGCCCGGTCATTCCCATAGCCGTGGAGGAGAATGACGGCGGCGCGGTTACGGGAGGGGATATACCAACCGGATAATTTCACGCCGTCCCAACTCGTCAACACGACCGGCTCATAAACAAGGCCAAGTTCGGCCGGCGTGATACAGCACGGCGTATGCCGCGCCGGGCTCACCATTTCTTTGATATAGAGCACTTCATATCCGATAGCGTATAGCAGGATTCCACTCACGAGTCCCATTGACAACAATCTGAGCCAATAACCGCAACCGCGTTTGTTGGATGGCTTGAGTTTCATTTGTCCCTCACCAATGGGATGCCTTGATTTCGTTTGCTCTAGTCTAATTGTATAACGCAATTGCATCCGCTGCAAACAAAAAAAGGACACGGCTTGTGACCGTGTCCTTTCGATCTGTACTCCAATTATACGGTGGTCAGCGCGGGTTCCGTCTCCGGTGTTCCATCATTCCCGTCCGGCATTTCTTTCACCCGCAATTTCACTTCGCCTTCGATCAAATCGGCGATGACGGTGCTGCCCGGCTTGAACTCGCCCGACAGGACGCCTTCCGATATGGGATCCTCGATCAGGCGCTGGATCACGCGCTTGAGGGGCCGCGCGCCCAGGTTCCGATCGTAACCCTCTGCTCCCAGCTTGACTTTCGCCGCCTCGGAGACCTCGAGAGTAAGCTTGTGTTCGTCCAGGCGCGGCCGCAAGAAGCCGATCTGCACGTCGACGATCTTGTTGATGTCCTCCTGCGACAACGCACGGAACACCACGACGTTATCCAACCGGTTGAGGAACTCTGGACGGAAGAGCCGCTTGAGCTCCTCCATCAATTTATTCCGCATGTTCGTGTACGCATCCTCTTCCGTCTTGATCGCATCGCGCTTGCCGCCAAAGCCGAGGACGGCATCGCGCTGGATCAAGTCCGCGCCGATGTTCGACGTGAGGATGAGGACCGTGTTGCGAAAATCGACCTTGCGACCCTTGGCGTCTGCCAGGTGACCATCCTCGAGGATCTGGAGGAGCATGTTGAACGCTTCCGGGTGGGCTTTTTCGATTTCGTCGAGCAGCACCACGGAATAGGGGCGGCGGCGAATCGTCTCGGTCAATTGCCCACCCTCTTCATAGCCTATATAGCCGGGCGGGGCGCCGACCAGGCGCGAGACGTTGTGCCGTTCCATAAACTCGGACATGTCGAGCTGCAAGAGCGCCTTTTCGTCGCCAAACATGAATTCGGCGAGCGCCTTGGCAAGTTCGCTTTTGCCAACGCCGGTCGGTCCCAGGAAGATAAAGGAGCCGATGGGGCGCTTGGGATCTTTGAGCCCGGCGCGGGCGCGCCGCACCGCTTTGGAAACGCTGTTGATCGCTTCGTCCTGCCCGATGATGCGCTTGTGCAGTTCTTCTTCCATCTTGAGCAAGCGCTCGCTCTCTTCACCGGCGATACGGGTCACCGGCACGCCGGTCCACATCGAGACGACTTCGGCGACGTCCTCGCCGGTCACCAGCGGAGTGGTGGCGCCGGAGCCCTCTAGCCAGTGGAGTCTCAAATCATCCAATTTTTCTTTCAAGTCCGTTTCCCGGTGCAGCAGATCGGCGGCAAGGTCGAACTGTTCCTGTTCCACGGCGAGCTGTTTTTCCTTCTGGACCTCTTTGATCTCGACGTCGGTCGCCTCGTATTCCGGTGACTTGGGCGTCTTGTACATCCGCACGCGGCTCGAGGCTTCGTCAATCAAGTCAATCGCCTTATCCGGCAGGAAACGGTCCGTCACGTAACGCGCGGCGAGATTCGCGGCCGAGGTGATCGCTTCGTCGGTGATCTTGAGCGAGTGGTGCGCCTCGTAGCGTTCCTTGACGCCGTGGAGGATCTGGATGGTCTCGTCGACCGTCGGCTCTTCCACGCGCACGGGCTGGAAACGGCGCTCGAGCGCGGCATCGCTCTCTATGTACTTGCGATATTCTTCCATCGTGGTCGCGCCGACCACTTGCAGTTCCCCGCGGGAGAGGGCGGGCTTTAATATGTTCGCCGCATCGACCGCCGAGCCCGCGGCGCCCGCGCCGACGACCATGTGCAGTTCGTCGATAAACAGGATTGATTTGCTGCCTTTGAGCTCGTCGATGACGCGTTTCATCCGCTCTTCGAACTGGCCGCGGTAGATCGTTCCCGCCACCAGCGAGCCCACGTCGAGTTGGATCACGCGCTTGTTCAGCAGAGGACCCGGCACACTGCCGGAGATGATCTGCTGAGCCAGCCCCTCGATAATAGCCGTCTTGCCCACCCCCGGCTCGCCGACCAGCGCCGGGTTGTTCTTGGTGCGGCGCGAGAGGATCTGAATCACGCGCTCGATCTCTTTGCGCCGCCCGATCACCGGGTCCAGTTTGCCTTCCTCGGCGAGGGCAGTCAGGTCGGTCGCGAGTTGGTCCAATAGGGGCGTTTTCGATTCGCCGCGTTTGCGCTCGGCCATCTGGGTCGGCGTGGATTCCATGACCGCGCGCGCCAGGTGCGCGCGCACTTTATCGGGATTCACATTCAAACTCTTGAGGACGTTGACGGCAATGCCGTCGCCTTCACGGACCAGTCCCAGCAGCAAGTGCTCGGTTCCGATATAGTGATGACCCATGCGCCGGGCTTCGTCAACCGCCAGTTCGATCACGCGCTTGGTGCGCGGGGTCAGGTTGAGTCGCGTACCGGGCGCCGCCTGACCGCGGCCGACAATGTCTTCCACCACCTGTCGCACGCGCGCCTGCTCCACTCCCAGGTCACGCAGGACCTTGGCGGCCAGGCCCTCTTCCTCTCGGATCAGTCCCAGCAAAAGATGCTCAGTGCCAATGTAATTATGATTCAGCCGCGCGGCTTCTTCTTGAGCATATTGGAGAACACGCCTCGCCCGCTTTGTAAATTTGTCTAACTTGTCTGACATCACGATGCACCTCGTTTTGCAAGCCGAAGAAATTCTCGCGCGAGAGCGCGGCATGCTCCACTCTCACCGGTTCAGAACTCTGTCCGCGCATTCGCCCGGGAGGAGCAAAATGCCGGCTCTGCTATGCAGAAAAAGCGTCCCGTAACGAGCAGGGACGCCGGTGTCTGCAATGTGTGCTACGTTGTTTGGTCTTCTCCGCTCGGAGCGTCAGGCCATTCCTCTTCCGGGGTATCCAGGTCGGCGCCGTAAGTGGAGAAATCTTCGTCCGCCACCCGCTTGAGGCTCAGCCCCAACCGTCGCCTTGCCGGATCGATCCGAATCACCCGCAAGGTGAGGGTTTCCCCTTCTTTGACGACTTCTTTGGGATGCTGGATGCGTTTGTCTGAAAGCTCGGAAATATGAATCAGACCCTCTATATTATCTTCCAAACGGGCAAAAGCGCCAAATGAAGCCAGCTTTGTCACAGTCCCCGTCACCAGTTGTCCAACCTGATAACGTTGTTCGACGGTCGTCCAGGGTTCTGCCTGCAAGCGTTTCAGGCTCAACGCAATGCGCTGCCGGTCGCGTTCGACGCTGAGCACTTTGACGTCGACTTTGTCGCCAACTTGAAGTAAGTCTCTTGGATGGTTGATCTTGGCCCATGAAAGCTCAGACAGGTGAATCAAGCCGTCCACACCACCCAGCGCCACGAACGCACCAAAGTCGGTGACGCTGGTCACGACGCCGGACCGGATGTCTCCTTCTTTCAATTCCGTAAGGAGGCGTTCCTTTTGTTCCTTGCGCCAGTCGCGCATGGCGGCGCGTTCTGAAAGGATCAGCCGGTTCCGCTCGCGGTCCAATTCAATAATCTTCAGTCGAAGTTTTTTGCCAACCAACGCGCTGAGATCGGCATCGGATGCTTCAGAGCCGCTCTGGGCTTCCGGTCTTTTCCGGAAAGTGCTTTCCAACTGCGTGGCTGGAACAAAGCCGCGCACTTTGCCCACCCGGACGATGAGCCCGCCTTTGTTGAATCCTGCCACCTGTGCTTCGAACACCGCTTCGGATTTCAGCAGTTCCTCTGCTTCTCGCCAGTCACGCTCCATTTGCGCCCGTGCCAACGACAAGACCACGTTCCCCTCGCGGTCTTCCGACTTGAGCACGAACGCGAGCACACGATCGCCCACCTGGATCTTTTTGAGCGCGTCCGCGCTCATGGATTCCAATTCCTTCTGGGCGACGATGCCTTCGGACTTGGCGCCGATGTCAATTAGAATCTCCCGAGGCTCGACACGAACGACGGTCCCTGCTACAATGTCGCCATACTTGACGCGCTTGTAACCATAGTCCGCGTCTGCATAGTCGCTCATCTTGTCGCCGTTTGCACTGGGCGTGTTCGCCGCTTTTACTTGAGCATTAGCCTCCTGGGGACTCTTGGGTCCGCCTGCAGAAACCATTGCCTCCCCCCTTTGCGCGTAAGTATAGTCGTATTGCAACGCTCCTTCTTTGCATTGCCCGCCAAAATGCGACGCGCATTAAATCATTTGTATTATAGCCATTTTCAACCCAATTGGCAACCCCCCTGCGGTAGGGGTCGTACGCGCGTGCACTGGCTCGCCTCTTGCGACGGGCTATTTGTGGATATGAAGCTCGTACACGTTGGCGCTCTTGGCTCCAAAACGGTATTTGTACTCCTCGTCGCCGCGCAGGAAATCATACACGCGATGCCCGGCCAGAATAGCTTGCTGGATCGAATGTGCAAAAAGTGCAACGCCCGGACTCAACGCGCCATACTGGTCTGGGTTGTACCCTGAATTGTAAACTAACACCTCGTTCCGGTATACAAAACTGAAAATTGACGCGGCGCTCTTGCCTTCGATTTCCAGAAACTCGAGCCGGAGCCAACCTTGCGCCGCACAGGTCCGTGCCATTTCAATAAAGAACTGCTGCATCCGCTCATCCATGAACAGGTGCTTATCGGGTTGGCTCTTTTTATGTAATTCAATGAAATTTGCCACCGCTTCGTCCAAGCCCTCTCCGGATTCGACCGCGTACCAGCGCGCGTTCGACTCTTCCAGCCGGCGCAGTTTACGCCGAATTTCGTGCCGCTGTTTCTTATCCAGAGTTGCCAGGTAATCGTCCCAACTGGCTGGAAGCTCGATGAGCGGAGAGACATCGTGCAATCGCCATTCGGTGGACAGTCCGCGCGCCTGGGCAAGCGCTCGGAATTCCGTATTCGTGGGCGAACTAGCGGGGAGCGTGCAGAACTGGATTCTATCCCATGCGGGAAAATCAGGTCTTGCCAACGTTTCGACCAGCGCCCGATAAACGTCGCTTTCTCTTCCTTTTGCTGCGATGACATCCAGATAATCGGATACATCAACGCATCCTATTAATGATAACGTTCTGACAGGGTGACTTGTACCGGTCAATCCACCGTCCGGCTGAGAGTCCAAGAACATTGGTAAGATGCCCGCGAGGGCGCCGTCTTCCTCCCTCACGGCAATGACGCATACGCTGCCGGTCCCCAAGTGCCGCCACCATTTGGTCTGCCATTCCAAGGTCAAAAACAGGGTATCGGAAATGCTCCGGTGCAATAGCGCATTCCATTCGAGCCCGAGCCGCTCGAAACCCACCTCATCTGTATACCATTCGACATGCATGAAAACCTCGATAAAACCGACGACGTAAGGCGTTTTCAAGGCAAAAGGAGCCCCCAACGAGGCCCCCCAAAGATCCTTACCTCCTTATTATACTTACCTCAGGGTACTTTAACAAACCCTTCTGAATTGGCATTGTGTCTTGATTCCGGTATAATAGGTCTGCGCATTGGCCAAGTCATGATTGCCCGGAGTGCCAAGTTGTCCATTCGAAGGATAGCGTTGCTTGCGTCTTTCCTTGCCCTCCTGTTCGTCACCGGCAGAGCCCAAGCGGGTGGAAATGTGACCTGGAACTCTACCGGGGGACCCACGGGGGGTTTTGTGAATGCCCTCGTCTCGGCGCCGAGCTCGCCGGGGGTGCTGTTCGCGGGCACGAACGGCGGAGTTTATTTCACTCGTGACAGCGGGGCTCACTGGCAATTGGTCTCCAATGGTCTGCCGGACGACCGGGCGGTCACAGCCCTTGCGACTTCCCCCGATGCCGCCCTCGCCTTTGCAGGCACCCATGCCGGCGCTTTCAGGACTCGCGATCAAGGCGCGCATTGGACCCTCGCCGATGCCCGTCTCGCGGACCAACTCATCCTATCCCTCCTTATCGACCCTCGAAACCCTCTTGTAGTCTACGTAGGAACCGCCAGCACAGTTTTCCGCAGTGACAACGGCGGCGATGCCTGGACCGAAATCGGACAAGAACTGCGTTCGGTTCAAATCTGGTCGCTGGCGCTGACCGCCGATTCAAGTGCTCTTTACGCGGCGACCGATACGGGCATTTATTTTTCACGCGATCGCGGCGCGCGGTGGTCGCGTTCTGCCAATGGCCTCCCGGAAGGAACGCGGGTCCAGGCGCTGGCGATTAACGAGCGCGGGTATTTCGCCGGCACGAGCCATGGTCTATTTCGCAGCAAAGACGGCAGCACCTGGAGCGCCGCCGCCGGGGTCGTGAGCAATAATCTCGTGCGCCCGATCATCTCGGACGCGCGCCAGCCCGACCGCGTCTTTGCCATCACCGCCAATGGATTGGCAAGATCGTCCGATGGGGGCATTACCTGGTCATTGATCTCGACCGCTCCCAACGACATTCTATCGTTGACTTTTGGGGACAAGAGTGCCTTGTACATCGGCACGGCGCGCGGGGTTTCAAAAACCGATGACGAGGGCGCGAATTGGCAGGTATTGAGCGGAGGGCTTGCCAGTTCGAGCATCTATTCGCTCGTTCTCGCCAAGAACAATCCCGATACCCTGCTCGCAGCCACCCGGTTCGGACTATGGTTCAGCCAGGACCGCGGCGCGAATTGGAAAGAGGCAAAAGGGGTAACGGACCCTTATGTTCTCTCATTGGCGGTCGATCCGGACAACTCCAAAGTGATCTATGCGGGAACCTGGGGCAGTTCGTTTTTCGTTTCCCGCGATGGCGGGGCTAGTTTTGCGCGATTGACAGGCAATCTTGCCGGCAATGCCCCCATCGGCAGTCTTGCCGTCCTCCACCTCTCTCCCAATAACACGACCCTCGTCGTAGGGACATTGGGAAATGGCATCTATCGCAGCAACGACGAAGGCGTGAACTGGACAGCGCAATCCACCGGCTTGGGCAGCATCCCGCGCGTGACCGCGCTGACTTTGATTCCCCCGAGCATGCTCTACGCGGGAACGGACCGGGGACTGTTCCGGATTGACGCGGCGAATACGGCCGCGCAATGGACCCTGGTTTCACCGTCGCTGCCGGCAGATGAAGCACGCGCCATTTCTGTCAGCCCCCAGCAGCCCAAAACGGTATTCGTCGCATTTGCGGCGAGCGGCCTGTTTCGGAGCGACGACGACGGCGCCAATTGGACTTCGGTGGGTCGCGGAACATTTCCCACTCGCGTGCGCTATCAATCCTTTGCCAGCAATCCCGGGAGCACCGACGTGATGTACCTGGGCACGGACCGGGGCGTCTATCGTACGGATGACGAAGGCAAGACCTGGCTCGCGTCCAATAATGGTCTGCCTCCCGGCGCCGATGTGCAAACGATTGCGATCGACCCTCAGGCGCCGGAGAAGATCTTTGTGGGCACGAACGGCGATGGCGTCATCGCAGGGGTGGACGAACTGCCGTTTGTCGCGCCGCCCTGGATCGGATACGGCTTTGGAGCGGCTACGCTTTTGGGACTTTCGATCCTGGGGCTGAGCCTGTGGCGCTCGCGCTACAGCCCGATGGCACAGGAACGCGCGTGGATGCGAGCATGGCCCGAATGGGAACGCGTGATTGCGAACACGCTTTGGACGTTCGGGCAGGCGAATGAGATCAATCTCCACAAGTTTCCCCGTCGCCCGCTGGTACGCGCTTTGCAGCGCTACATGGACCAACATCCCGACGACGGTCTCACGTTGCAGGCCGCGCCGGTCGCGCTCAAGCTCGACAGTTATGTGCCCGCGCAGA
This sequence comes from Acidobacteriota bacterium, assembly GCA_050257995.1. Taxonomy (GTDB): domain Bacteria; phylum Chloroflexota; class Anaerolineae; order UBA4142; family UBA4142; genus JBLMXX01. The sequence continues at coordinate 15,095 of JBLMXX010000096.1, forward strand.
AATTCTTCAGCCATTGGAAGGCGGCGTGGGAGATCGGCGAGAGCCAGGAGGCATTTGCTTCCGTCACTAGCCAGATGATCGATCAACTCTGCACCTTCCTGGGGTTTGCGCGCGTCGACGAGCGCGCGTACAGGGGCCTTATCGGTTACGTCGTGCGCGCTCCTTCTCTGCGTCTCAAAATTCCCCCGCGTTTTCCGATCGTCTTCATCCCGCACCACGAGGCAGGCGAGAAGGATATCGGCGCGCTGCGCGATCTGATGGGCGTGCTGAATATGACCAGTTACTTTGCGCTCATCGTCGACCTGCGGGATGCTCCCGACAAGGACCAGCGCCAGTCGTTGAAACGCCTCGTGCGCCAGGCGATCCACGATTTCATCGTGCTCGACGGGCAAGATATGCGCAGTCTCCTGGCTGCCCGTGACCACGCGCAGCGCCTGGTGCAGATCATCCTCGATCAGGTCGATCTCACGGTCGTATCGCCTTACGTGACGAGCGGTCCCGTGCCGGAGAACATGTTCTTTGGACGCGAGCACGAGCTCAAGACCATCATGCGGACCATGCGCGAAAAGAATTTCGCCATCGTCGGCGGGCGCAAGATCGGCAAGACCTCGGTCCTTGCGCGGGTTTACCGGCTGTTGCAGGAGGCGCCCGAGTTCCAGCCGTTTTATTTGGATTGCCAGGCGGTCCACTCGGATACGGATTTTTTCGAGGCGATCGATACGCTCTGGCATGTCCCTATTCTCTCGCCCACCCCGGAAGGGTTCCGGCGCATGGCGACGGACCTGGTCGCCAAGTTTCCCAATCGTTCGATTGTGATGTTATTCGATGAAATTGACGCCCTGCTCCAATACGATGTCGTCCACCAGGAGCATCTGTTTCAGATCCTCCGTGCGCTCTCACAGGAGAACCAAATCCGCTATATCTTTTGCGGCGAGAAACTCTTGAGCGCCGCTCTGAATGATCCGAACCTGGTCTTTTTTAACTTTTGCAATGTCCTGCCGCTGTCCTATCTGATGCCCGCGGAGGCGCGGCGCGTCGTCCTGGAGCCGATGCAGGAAATGGGCATTACCCTGGAGCGCGGCGCCGAGCTGGCGGATTATATCGTCAACCTGACCGCCGGACATCCGAATATCGTCCAGTACATTTGCCAAAAACTGATCGAACGCATCAACCTGCGCCGTGAACGCATCATCACGCGCGCCGATGTGGATGCCCTCCGCCAGTCGGCGCAATTCAGCGAATACTTTACCGCGATCTCCTGGGGCAATGCCAACTCACTCGAGCGACTGATTACGATCTTGATGCTCGAAAGTCCCCAGGTCACCCTTGTCGAGATGGCGGACTTGCTCCGCGCCCGCGACCTGAGCATCACTCCGGCTCAATTGGAGAGCGCCTTTGACGGGCTGTGCCTTTATTCGATCCTGCGCCGCGATGGACCCAAATATGCCTTCGCGACCGAGACTTTTCCCGGGATCCTGCGCCGGAGCCAGGATGTCAACGGGCTTCTCAAGAGCCTGTTCCAGGTGGTCAACAGCGGAAACGGACTGCAGGGATAAACAACTTTTCGGCGGATGGCCGCATCCGGTTGGCGAAGGATAATTGGACTCTATGACTTCTGACCCTAAAACTACAATTTTCAAGACGCGCGGTCCGCTCGACCCGGTCACGGACAGTGCGATTTGCGTCCCTCGCCCGGAGCTCGAGCAATTATTGCGCGCGGCGCAGGCGCCCGCCATCGATGCGTACCTCGCCGTGCTCAGCTCGCGCCAGACCGGGAAAACGACGCTCCTCTACCAGTTGCGCGCGCGACTGCGCCCGCGGGGTTATGGCATTGCACTGATCGACCTTTCCGTCGCCCGGGAACAGCCGGATGTAGAGTTGTATCGCTACGTCGCCAGCGAGATCAGCTCCGAATTGGACCGGAACCTGCAGCGGTCATCTACTCTGCCGCGCCGCCGCGCGCGAGAGGGGGGCAGGACGGGGTTGCCGGGCAACCCCATCGAGTTTCGCCGCTTTTTGCTCGAGATCGCGCGGGCGGCACAGGCGCCGCGGCTCGTCATCCTGATCGACGAAGTGGACGCGATCTCTGAAAAGAGCGCGGATGGATTTTTCGGTACGATCCGGAATGTTTTTTCAAGCCGTCGCAAAGAGGACGAAGCCGCCTTCGACAAGTATCTTTTTGTGATCAGTGGGTCGAAAGAACTCCACCGTCTTTCGAACGGGCCGAATTCTCCGTTGAACATTGCCGAGCGGATTTACTTGCAGGATTTCTCGCTTGACGGCGTGCAGATGCTGGTCTCTAACTTTCAACGCACGGCGATCGTCGCGCCGGAACGGACGGCCCAATGGCTGTATGATCAGACGACCGGTCATCCTTATCTGACGCATAAATTATGCTCGCAGGTCGAGCAGTGGCATCCCGGCGTGATCACGCAAGAGATGGTCCAGCGCGCGAGCGTCCAGCTCTTAAAGAGCGATGACCACCTTGAAAAAATGATCATCCAGGTGGACGCCGAACCGGCTGCCCACGACGTGCTGGAACAGGTCATCAACGGCAAGTCCGTCCCCTTTAGCCGGCTCAATCCCGGCATCGCGCGCTTGGAGCTGGTCGGCGCGATCCGCGACGCGGGCAAGTGCGCCGTCCGGAATCCGATTTACTATGCCGCGTTCCGCTCGCATTTCAATGTGAGCCCAGCGCCCGCCGCTCCGAAGGGATGGCGGCGGTGGATCCGTCCGTTGGTCTTTCTCCTGGCATTACTTTTCATTGCCATCAACGTGCCCTTTATGTACAACTACGCCTCGGATATCTACTGGGGGACCCGCTCGGTCAACGACCGGTTTGTCACCAAGAATGTGGGCAGCAATTTCACCATCCACTATGACCGCGTTCTGCATGCCAACAGCCCCGACACGACGGACATCAACATCGACATGGAGGATGTGGTGCCGGGCAACGGTCCCGTGCTCGTGACCTTTCAACCGGATAATCCGGACGTCATCTTGAATGGTGTGGCGCGCCGTGTCATCGACCAACCCTTCCAGCAGGTGCGTTTCACCTTCGGTCTCAACCAGAGTGGGCTGCGCGTCCTGCGCTACAACCCCTTCGACCCCGCCACCGATCATCGGAAAATCACGCTCGTTTTCGAATCCCAGTCCGATGCGCGACGGCACGAGGCCTATACCGCCGATTTTGTCGTGGATTATTATTCCGCGTTCATCTTTTCGGCGGTCGTCTCCATTGCGAGTTTCATCGGGGCACTCGGAGCGATCTTTGCCAACATGTCACGCGTGCAAACCTTGCTCAAGTTCCTGGGGCGGTTTGCCGCGCAGCCAACCTAAAAACACGACCCTGTCAGAGCAGGGTGCTCTCACAGGGTCTTGGCTTTTCGCGAGGCTTGCCGGGTTGATGGATGCTTGGCAGGTCTCTTTATTACGGCTTTACGGTCGGGAGCGCTGTGCCTCCCGGCTTGCGCGTCGGGCTTGGACCTGGATTTGTCGTGGCAAGCGGAGTTTGCGTCAAGCGGTCTATGATGTCTGGCGGTGGTGTCACGAGAAACGAGTCGCGTGGAGGGATGGGCGCCTGCGTTGGAGTCGCCACCAACGTGCCTTTGGGCAGTTGAATGAAAGTCGTCGGCTCCGCGAGCTGCGTGGGGGTAGGGACGAGTGTGGGGCGGGTCACTTCAGTCGGCGTGATGGCCGCACGCTCGACCAGCATGGGACGGACGAAAAAAGTCGCGGCACCCACGCAATACAGCAATGCCGCGCTGACGATCATCACGAGGATGCAACCGTATCCCACCTGCTGGACCGGCGATAAAGTCGCGAGCCATTCGCGCCACGAGATCTGCTGCCGGCTTTGTCCAATGCGCACGTATTCCCGCGGCGAGTCCATAGAGTCTTCCGGGAAAGTCGGAGGAGGAGCGTTCTCTCTCCAATGGTATGGCGCATGAACTGGATTGCGATCATGCATGGCGCGCGCCCTTCTGCGTGGCTCCTGCGAACGACAAGCGATACCTCTCGGTCGGTTTTATGACATTATAATGCAAGCCGGGTGAATGTCAAAAAATCGCACTGCGGTTGAAATATTCACGTTTTCCCCGTATACTGAGCGCAGACCTTCCAGAGGTGCCGAAATGAAAACTCTTCATCGCCTCGAACCGAAAATCTTCCACACCACGTTTGGACGAAACGACCCCGCGCTAACTATTTCCAGCGGCGACACGATCATCGCCGAAACCCGCGACGCCCGCGGCAATGACAAGCACGGTACGCCCCTACCGGATTCCATGCGAGCGCATGCCGACGGCTTGGCGTATTCGACCAGCAATCCGCTCGTCGGACCGGTGTACGTGCAGGA
>JBLMXX010000097.1:0-3413 GCA_050257995.1 Acidobacteriota bacterium
TTCCGCAGCAAGCGCAGGACTTGGGCCTGGGTCGTGACGTCGATCGCCGTGGTCGGCTCGTCGGCGATGAGCAAACGCGGGTGACACGAGAGCGCCATCGCGATCATCGCGCGCTGGCGCAAGCCGCCGCTGAGCTGCCAGGAATATTCGTCCAAGCGTTGTTCCGGCATCGGGATGCCGACGTCCTTGAGAAGATCCACTGCGATCTGCCGCGCCTCTTTTTTGTTTACCGAGCGGTGAAGCCGGATCGCCTCGATGATCTGATCGCCGATGGTGTGAACCGGACTGAACGACGACATCGGCTCTTGCGGGATCAACGCGATTTCGCCGCCGCGGATCGCGCGCATCTCGTCGCTATTGGGGTCGAATTTCGCCAGGTCGACGACTTCGGGCGCCGCCGTCTTGGACTTGTCGAGCAAAATCTCGCCACCCGTAACGCGTCCCGGCGGCTCGACGATGCGAAGAACCGCTTTCATCGTCACGCTTTTGCCGCAACCGCTTTCGCCGACAATGCCAAAAACCTGGCCCGAGTATACGTCGAAGCTGACGCCATCCACCGCTTTGACAACGCCTTCATCCATAAAGAAATACGTTTTCAGATCACGCACGGACAGTAACGGTCTTGCACTGTTCATAAATGCCTTTCCTTAAAAAGGATGAAAGATGAAGGGTGAAGGATGAAAGAAAACAAAGATTGAATACATTATGGCTTTCGTTTTATTTTGGTCACGATTGTTACATAGATGGAGATCAATTCATCGGTCTCTCTGAGCAACGGCTGAACTCGTGTCAGCGGCAAGACGCCCGACTCGACAATCAACTCGAGCCAATAATCGGTCTCATCCAACTCCTGCAAAGCCCCTTCCAGCTTGCTTATCAAATCGGCATCAGATTTGGCGCGTTGTGCCTCGCGATAGTGTGCGCCGACGGACGTCCCAGAACGAAGGACCTGCTTGCCCAAGACCTGCGCCTCTACCGTCTTCGGCAAGCTGCCATAGAGTCGGATGATATTCAAGGCAAAGCACTTGGTTCGCTCCTTCAGCTCTCGCGGCTTGCCAGCCACTGTGCTGCCCACTTCATCCCTCATCCTTCCTCCGATTTGGACCTTCCCCTTCCGCCTTCATCCTTCATCCTTCGCCCTTCATACTTGACCTTTCATCCTTCATCCTTCCGCTTTCATCCTTCACATCAGTGTCCATATGGATCCGCAGCATCGCGGAGGCCGTCCCCCACCAGGTTGAACGCGAGCACCGCGACGATCACGAGCAGACCGGGGAGAAGGAGCCAGGGCGCTTGCGCCACCGTCTGAATGGTCTGCGCCTCTTGCAGCAATACGCCCCAACTAATCGCGGGCGGGCGGATGCCCAGCCCCAGGTAGCTCAACGATGTTTCGCTGATGATCATCGCCGGGATCGCGAGCGTGCTGGTCGCGATGATGTGGCTCATGAACGCGGGAACCATGTGGCGCGTGATGATTCTAAGCCGGCTGCATCCGGCCAGGTCGGCGGCAAGGACAAAGTCTTCTTCCCGTAAAGACAAGAATCGGCCGCGGACCTCGCGCCCCAATGTCGTCCAGCTGATGAGGGAGAGAATGACCGTGATCGCAAAAAAAACTTGCTCCGGTCGCCAGTTCTGGGGCAGCGCCGCCGTCATCGCCAGCCAGATCGGAATGGTCGGAAGCGATTGGAGGATTTCAATCACCCTCTGAATGATCAGATCGATCCAACCGCCAAAATAGCCGGAAATGCCGCCGAGCAAAACGCCAAAGACCACGCTCAGCGCGACCGCCACGAGACCCACCGTCATCGAAGTCCGCGTGCCAAACATCATGCGTGACCACTGATCGCGCCCTAGACGGTCGGTGCCAAATAGGTAGAGCTTGTCCGTCGACTCGGGGTCCGCCGGACCGATCAGGTGGATGTCAGTCTCGAAAAGCCCCAACACGGAATACTTGTACCCGTGGCCGAAGAAACGGATGGGCACTTTTTTCGACTCGTCAATTTTCCATTCCATCCGTAAGGTAACGGGATTGCGCTTGCCGACCAGCGCGGGCACCGTCAGGTGCAAGCCAGAGTCATCGAAGAAGGAAAGCCCTTGCATTGGAATAAACGCAAGCGCCGCCTCGGTGGCTTCAGGATCCTGGGTGGCGAACAAATCAGGCACCAGGACAACCACGTAGAACAGCATCAATACGATCGCACTAAAAACCGCCAGCTTGTTCTTGCGAAAGCGCCACCACACCAGTTGCCAGTTGGACGCGACGGAGACTCGGTCTTCGGCTTTCGACGACAGCTGCGTTGAAAGAACCTCTGCGGCTTGATTTTCGGCCATAGATCAAACGCCTTCCATTCGGATGCGCGGGTCCACCACCGCGAGCAAAATATCCGAAATTAGGGTACCGATCACCGTAAGGAAGCAGTAGATCATCAAGATACTGCAGGCGAGGTAGGCATCGCGTTGGATCAACCCTCGCAAAAGGAGCGGCCCGATATTCTGAAGGTTCATCACGGTGGCGACAATCAGGCTGCCGGAGAATATCTGCGGCAAATACCAGCCAATCGTGCTGACCAGTGGATTGATGGCGAGGCGTACGGGATATTTTAGCACCAAGCCCCATTCTGTCATACCCTTAGCGCGCGCGGTGACGACGTAGGGTTTGTTCAATTCGTCCAACAAGTTCGCCCGCATGACGCGCATCAAGCGCGCCGTACCCGCCACGCCCAGCACGATCCCGGGCACCCATATATGTTTGAGCAGGTCAACCAGCCGATCCCAACTCCAGGGCGCTTGTTCAAATTGGGGTGAGAACAATCCGGTGATGTTGATGCCCATATACGCAAAAGCGATCCACATCAAGATTAGCGCCAACATAAAATTCGGCGTTGCGACCCCGACATAGTTTAGAATGGCAAAGACATAATCAAAGAGAGAGTTCTGATGCGTGGCGGAATAAATACCCGCCGGGATCGCCACGATCCACGTAATTGCAAACGCGAAAAGCGCGAGGAAAATCGTTAGCACCAATCGTTCGCCGATCAAGTCGGCATTCGGTCGCTGATATTCGAGCGAATAACCGAAATCCCCGCGCAGTATGCCCCCTACCCAATACAAGTACCGGATGTAGCCCGGTTGGTCAAGCCCGAATTGGTGTTTTAGCGCTTCGACCTGCTCCTCCCGGATGGACGAGCCGCCGGAAGCAAGGTTGGCAAGATAACTCGTCAAATAATCGCCGGGAGGGGCTTGCACCAACCAAAAAACAATGACCGAAAAAAGCACGAGCAGGACAGGCAAAAGCAATAGACGCTGGACGATAAATCGGAGCATAAAATCTCCCATATCCGGCAGGGGGCTGGGGAGCAGAGGGTACAGACTCTCCTGCTCCCGCGCTCCACTGCGATTCGTGAACCTATCTA
>JBLMXX010000098.1:0-6442 GCA_050257995.1 Acidobacteriota bacterium
CATTCTTTTTCGTTCTGGTCGCGTCCGCCTTTCTAATGCTTCTCGCCGGTGGAGGTATCGCATGGGGCGCTCCTTCTCTGCAGGGAACGATACCAGAGCCACCGGGTACGCCCGTCCCGCCCGGGCCCACGCCTTCGCCCGGGTTGGGCGGCTGCTGTCTGCCGGGTGTGGTATTCACTTCCATGCGCGACGGCAATTCTGAAATCTACGTCATGAAGACGGATGGCAGTGGACTCTTGCGCCTGACGAATAACCCGGCCGTCGACGAACAGCCGGCTGCCTCAATGGATGGCACGCGAATTGTCTTTTCCTCCAACCGGGATGATCCGGATTTCGTAAACTGCGGCAAGCCGGGCAAGCCAAACTGCAGGTCAAACCTTTACGTGATGATGGTCGACGGTTCGAATGTCAAGCGCCTGACCTTCGGGCCGGGCCAGGATACCCATCCCGTGTGGTCGATGAGCGGCGTGGGGATTGCGTTCACGTCGACTTTGGATGACCCGGATCCCACGACCTGTGGTCAGCCCGGGCGACCCGCTTGCGTCAGGAACGTCTATCTCTTGTCCTCGGATGGCTTTTCGCTGATCCGACTGACGCCCAGTGTTCCGGGCAAACCCCTGGTCTCGAACTGGGATGCCACTTGGGCTCCGGATGACAGCCGACTCGCGTTTGTGTCCGATCGTGACGGGAATGAGGAAATATACACGATCAACAATGACGGCAGCGGATTGACACGCTTGACGAACAATCCGGCGGCGGATTCCCACCCCGGCTGGTCGCCGGACGGGAAACAACTCGTTTTCGAGACAAACCGCGATGGTCGCTATCAGCTCTATCAAATGAATGCCGATGGGAGCGGGGTCAAGCGGCTCATGACAGACTCGGCGGATGACCGCTATCCCGTATGGATCCCAGGGTGTTTCGACCGCATCGTGTTTGCGTCCAACCGTGATGGCGGTGTTTTCAGGATCTATGCCGTGGACCCTGACGGCTCGAATCCCATCCGCCTGACGACGCTTCCGGCGGGATCGACCGCGGCGGACCTGTACCCGTATTGGTCGGGCCTGCCCGAGACTTGGCGACCCAAAGGTGCCTGCTGCGTGCCCGGCATCACGTTTGACTCGCTGCGCGACGGAAACGAAGAGATTTACCTGATGCGGTTTGACGGGTCCAAGCTGACGCGTTTGACGAACAACCCGGCGCGTGACATGCGCCCCGCTCCATCGCCGGATGGGAATCGCATCGCGTTTGAGTCGAATCGGGATGGACACTTTCAGGTCTACGTAATGATGGTGGATAGTTTTGGCACCACCCGACTGACCAACAGTTCCGGCGATGACCGGCAGGCGGCCTGGTCTAACGACGCAAAGCGCATTGCATTCATCTCCAACCGGGATGGAAATGACCAGGTCTATGTTATGAACGCAGACGGCAGTGGGGTCAAGCGATTGACGAGCATTTCCGCAGGAGCCGACGCTTCCCCGGCATGGTCGCCCGACAGCGCGCGGATCCTCTTCCAGTCCAACCGTGACGGTAATGATGAAATATATATCATGAATACCGACGGCACCGGTGTCACCCGGTTGACGAACAATCCAGCAAGCGATGGACATCCCTCGATCTCGCCGGACGGCAAGCGGATCGCCTTCGAGTCCAACCGCGATGGGCGCTATCAGGTCTATGCCATGAACCCGGATGGCTCAGATGTCAAACGACTTACGGACGCCGGTGAAAACCGCCGCCCGTACTGGTGCCCGAGCTGCGATGACCGCATCGTGTTTGCTTCGAACCGCGACGGCGCGGCCTTTAGCATCTATGGAATGAACGGCGATGGATCCAACCAGATCCGGCTGACGACGCCTCCAGCGGGTGTCACCGCCCCTGACGATAATCCGGAATGGTCGGGGCTTCCCATCCGGCTGCCCCTGCCCGTTTCTCTGCCGGGCTTGCGTGCGCCGGGTCCAGGTGGTGGCTAAACGACTTTGAATCTGAAAGTCGGATCGCCCAGAATGGTAACGGAAAGAAGCTAGTCTCATGCGGACCAGGTGGACTGCCGGTCTCGCGGCCGGCGCGGTGGCAGGCCTGGTTTACTTGAGGACGCTGGCGCCAACCATTACCTGGCGCAATAGTGGGGCGGATAGCGGAGATCTCGCGACGGCGGCGTTTACGCTCGGGATCCCTCATCCGCCCGGCTATCCGCTCTACACGTTGCTCGCCGCCGCGTTCGCACACCTGCCTTTCGGGGAGCCGGCGCGCAATGTGGGTCTGTTCTCTGCGTTGGCGGCGACCGGCGCGGTCGTAATGTTCTACCGGGCGATAATGGTTTTGCTGTCTGCGGGAGGACGAACAGGGTGGCAACATGAGATCATCGCCGCGAGCATCACTCTCACTCTGGCATTTTCACCGCTCTTTTGGTCGCAGGCGACGATTGCCGAAGTGTACGCACTGGAGGCGTTGCTCGTGGCGGCGCTTCTCACAACGCTCCTTTCTGACATCGGCCCGCGGCTAGAGATCGCGGCTGCCCTTTTCGGTTTGGGGTTCGCGCACCACTATTCGATCGCCTTGCTCGTCCCCACTGCGCTTCTTCTGTTGAGCGATTCGCGGCTGACTCGGCAGCGGATCATGAGCGCGAGCCTGCTTTTCCTTGCTCCGCTGTTCCTCTATGCCTACCTGCCTATCCGTGCCGCGACTGATCCACCCGTGAACTGGGGCGATCCCCGCACACCTGATCGTTTGTGGTGGGTCTTGACCGCTGAGCCATATCGCCCTTATTTGCTCGGCCTTTCATCCGGCGACATTGTGGAACGCATGGCGACGACGGCGCGTTTTCTGTTTGAGCAGTTTAACATCTGGGGAGTGGTCCTGGGGTTGTGGGGCGTCGCGGGGATGATGGTGGGCGAGAGCCGGCGCGCAAGACGCCAGGCGCTTGCCCTGCTCACCGGTCTTGGATTCTACATTGTTTACGCCATCCTGTATGGAACCCGCGACTCGTATATCTACCTGATTCCCGGTTTCATGCTCTTTGCGCTGCTTATCGCGTTTGGGATCGACGAGATCGCCCAGCGCCTCTCTGCCGGATGGCCCCGTGTGGCGCTCGCGGGGGCGTTGGTGCTCTTGCCGTTCTATAACCTGGCGGCGAATTTCCAGTCCATGGACCTCTCACGAGATCGCCAGGGTTTTGATTATGCGGCGCAGGTCTTTCGGGAGGTTCCGGAAGATGCGGTGGTGTTTGCGAAGGGCGACGAACGCGTATTTGCGCTTTGGTATTATCGCTTTGTCATTGCCGGGTCATCCTCGCGCGTGGTCGTCGTCAGCCCTGAACTCTTGCAGTTCGACTGGTATTACGACGAGATCAAAGGGAGACTTGACCTCGAGGCGAGCGGGTCCCGTTACGACGTGCGCGTGAAAGAAATCGTGGACCAGAGTTTGCGCCACAGACGCACGGTCTACTCGACTACAAGAGACGCACCCTTCCAGAAATACGTGATGGAATCGCAGGGAGAGCTTTATCGAATCTGGAGCCCGCCGAATGAATAGATCAGGCAGATACCGGTCTATTCGCCGATTATGGCGTCCCTTAGCTGTCCTCGTTGCCGTCGTGGTCTTGGCGGCGGCATTCCGCGTGACGCTGGCGCTCAACCGTCTCCACTCCGATGCGTTAGCGCTTGAAGCATTGGGCCCGGAGAGCATGCTTGCGGCGCCATCCGATGATATCGGGGTGCTGCTCGCGCGGACTCAAGAGGACCTGCGCGACCTACGCGCCGGCATTGGTCCCCTGGTCCACGTGCTGCCCGCATTTGGATGGCTGCCGCGCTTTGGAGCAGACCTGGAGAATGCACCGGCACTTGTCGAATTCGGCGACCTGGTGCTCACGAGTGCGCGGGACACGCTGGCGATCGGTCATACCATTGTCGACGACACGGGGTCGGCGCCGTCCGACCAGGTCCCCATCGGTGTGGCAGTTCTGCGCGCGGCGCAATCCCAGGGTCCCTTGATCCAGCAAGTGTCTCGGAATCTGCAAAAGATATCCGAGACTCGAAGGCAGATCGACGCGACGACTCTTTCGCCTTCCCTACGGGAGGTGCTATATCAATTCGACGGTTGGGCGCCTTTCTGGCAAATGGGAATCGAAACCCTCGCCAATGCGCCGTCACTTTTGGGCGCAGATCGTCCAAAAGTCTATCTCTTGATTGCCCAGAACAGCGATGAACTTCGCGCGACCGGTGGTTTTGTCAGCGGCGTGGCCCTCCTGCGCGTGGAGCAGGGAAGAATCACGCTGAGTGAGTTTAAGGATAGTGCCGCCGTCGACGACTTGAGCAAGCCGCACCCCAAGGCGCCCGAGCCCTTGTTCAAATACATGTATGCCTGGTTCTGGGTATTTCGCGATGCGAATTGGTCGCCGGATTTGCCTACTTCGGCTCGAGAACTTGTCTCGATGTATCAGCTGGACCGCGGCATCCGGGCGGATGGCGTGATTGCGGTCAATCTCAAAGCCCTTCCGGCATTTCTTAAAGCCACGGGTCCGCTCACGGTGGAGGGGTATGACGGCCGCATCGATGCGACGAATGTCGCATCCAAAATGGAGACATATTGGTCGCCCTCGCCGTCCCTTCCTCAGGGGTTTGATTGGTGGACGCACCGGAAGGATTTCATTGCCGACCTCCTGAAGGTGCTCGAGGCACGGCTGAGCACGGGTGAATTTGACCGCGCAGAGTTGGCGCGGGGACTCGCGGATGTGGTATTGAGCAAGGACCTGTGGGTCTATCAAGAAGGAGATAACGGCGCCGCTCGAGTCCTTTTGCCGCCGGGGGGATCACTCTATCGCGGTCCGGGCGACGCGCTAATGTTGGTGGACACGAATGTGGGCTTTAACAAGGTGGACGACAGCGTCAGCCGGGAGATCGAATATTCCATCTCGCTCGAATCCCCCGGCACGTTGCTGGCGGCGACGACTATCACCTATACGAACCTGAGCCCTAGCATTGATTCGTTCTGCGTGCTGCAGCCACGCTATTTCAATACCTATGCGGATTTGAAGCAAGCGTGCTATTGGGACTATGTTCGACTGGTGGTGCCGGCAGGCGCCGAAATGCTGTCGGCAACGGGATTGGCGGATGTCACACGGGATACGTCCGAGCCGGGTCGCACGGTCTTTGGAGGTTATCTGCTCGTCCCGCGCGGGGAATCGCGCCGGGTCCGTTTTAATTACCGACTGCCGCCGCTTTTGGAAGAAGGGATGCTCTATACCCTTCACCTTGAAAAACAACCCGGGGCGCCCCCGATCCCGTTCACCGTCCGCGTGACGTGGGCGGATGAACGCGAGTCCAGGTCCGCCAGCCCGGAACCCGTCCGCCGGAGCACGGGTGGAATCGAATTCGCAATTCCTCTCGATCAGGATGCGCAGATCCGTCTGATCCTGGATGCCAAGCCATCACCCAGTGTGCTCGCGCTACGCGTTGGCTTGGTGTTGATCGGCGCGTTGGGCGTTGTCCTGTTCCGGCGCATTCGCGCAGCGCCCCACTCCCGGCAGTAGATCACACATCGTCCATTTTTGAAAGCCAATGAGTTTCGACATGCAGATATCAATATCGGGAAATCGTTTCTGGCGCGCTTCCGGGTCGAGAGTTCCAGGTGGTCGAGCGAGCAGAGCGAATGACCTCCTCACGCTCAGTCCGTCCGACCGGATGCTGGTGCGGCAAATTCTTTTCGAGCGCCCGTTCGGTGGGAATGCAATTGCTCCACCGCTCTTACAGGCCAGGGAATGGAATGCGGTGGCCCGGGCGGGACGCGAGCACGGCTTGGTCCCTATCCTCTACGATTCTCTCGTCAAGGGCGAGGGGCTCGATCGTTTGCCGCCGGAGGTGGCGGAATCATTGAGCCAGGTTTCTTTTCGGACCGGACTCGCGAACTGGCTGGCTTTCGCAGGATTGGAGCAGATTCTGTCCTGGTTCGAACGGGAGCAGATTCCGGCGGTGTTGCTAAAAGGCGCGGCGCTGGCGCATACGGTTTATGCGGACCCCGGGCTGCGCCCCATGGCCGATTTGGACGTGCTGGTTCCGCAGGCGGCTTTTCCGCAGGCACGCGCCATTATGATTGAACATAACTATGAGCCTATCCTGGAATCAGGCGACGGCTTTGACTGGCATTTCGCTCACTCCCAGGGGTTTTCGGGCCGAGGAGCCCGCCCCATCCTCGTGGAATTGCACTGGCATCTGTTCGGTCTGCCGTATTACCGGGAGCGGGTTCCAATCGAGTGGTTCTGGAACAGGACAAGGACGGTGTGCCTCGGCAAGAGGATGGCACACGTATTTTCGCCGGAGGCTCAGGTTGTGCACCTCGCGGCGCACCTGGTGCTCCATCACCATCGCCGGCCCCTGGTGTGGTCATATGACCTCGCGCTCGTCCTTTCGCAATGGCGAGAGCAGATCCGGTGGGAACAGGT
>JBLMXX010000099.1:0-4691 GCA_050257995.1 Acidobacteriota bacterium
GACAGGCGGGTGAGAACCTCGTGCGCCTCTCCTGCATCTTGTGCGACCGTTCCCACTCTGCCGGCGGGTTGGGCAGTGTAATGGGCGCCAAGAACCTCAAGGCGATCGGCGTGAAGGGTTCAGGGTCCGTGCAGATCGCCGCGGACAAGAAAGCATGGAAGGACTTGGTGTACCAGTATCTCTCTCTAATCGGGGCGAACTCGGGTGGCGTTGTTCCAAGGACACCCCAGCCGTGGGCGGAATTCTACGGGAACACGCGTTGGACCGCCCGCAAGGGTTTGTACTGGGGCGCGGCCAATCCGCCGGTTGAAACCGGGGAATGCACTGCGGATGATTTGAACCGGATGGCATTCCGGACCCAGAAGGGCATCCTGGACCACGGTGCGGGACCCGGCGAGGCGCATATGGTGCGATCGGGCGGCTGCTTCTCCTGCCCCATCCGCTGCCATGTCTATACGGACGTGCCCGCCATCGAAAAGTATGGTGTCTCGCGTTATCAAGGTAACACCTGCTCCGGCAACAGCACCGGTAAGATCTTTTACGACAAGATCAAGAGCGGGTCTGAAAACGCCATCGAAATCTCGCAACTCGGCTCGGCGCTGGCGGATGACTATGGGCTGTGGAACGATTACAGCCAGATCGGGGACAGTTTTCTCGCGGCGTATCGAGAAGGGATCATCAAAGCGCACCTGGACCCGAAAGAGTATGACGGCATTCCATGGAAAATGCTTGAGGATTCTGATCCCGGCTTTATCGTGGACCTGTTCAAGCGTATCGTCTGGAAGCAGGGAGAGCTCGGCAAGGCGCTGGCGGATGGTCCGGCACTGCTGGAAAAGCGCTGGCCGGAGATGGTCGAGATCCACAAGAAGGATGCCGAAGTCCTCGCGTTCAAGATGGGTCACGCCAAACACCATGCCAATGAGAGCGGCGCGCAAGTAGGCACTCTGATCAACATGATGTACAATCGGGATCCGATGTGCCATACGCACACTAACTTTATGGGCAGTGGCTTGCCGATGAACCTGCAGAAAGAGATCGCAGCCGAACTCTTTGGGAATGGCGATGCGATCGACGCGTCCGGCGCCTACAAGCCCATGACCAAGGCGAAGGCGGTGTTCACCAAGCTGTCGCTCTATTACATGGAACTGCACAACTCACTGACTGCCTGCAACTATACCCTTCCAACGTGGACATCACCGCGCAAGGAGTTGAAATACCGAGGCGATGTCACGATGGAAGCCAAGGTGCTTTCTGCCGTCACCGGAGAGACGATCACCCGCGAGCAGATCGAAACGACGGGCGCGCGCATCTTTACTCTGTTCCGCGCCCTGACGGCTCGACAGATGAACGAGAAGGACATGCGGAACAAGCACGACTATGCCAACGACTGGGTCTACGATCAGCCGGCGGACAAACCTGCATTCTCTGCCGGAAGCAATCGGATGGACCGAGCCGACATAGAGCTTGGCAAGGACCTGTTGTATGCAGAGTTGGGCTGGGATAAGGCGACCGGAATGCCGACCCAGGCAACCCTGGAGAAACTGGGGCTGAAGGACGTGGCGATAGACCTCGGCAAGCGCGGTCTCATGCCGCCCGCCGTGTAGGACACAGGGAAAGACAGCTCGAAGAAATTTGCATGATGGCAGACCTGGCAGGTTGAAAAGACCTGTCAGGTCTCCTACCGGAATACCTGGAGGTTGACGAATGGACCAGACCGAAACTGTGGCAGAAAAGAGTGTGAACGAACCGGCAGAAGTGGCTACCACGAACCCGCCAGAAGGGGCGCCGGAAACGCTGCCGGCGATGACGCCAGAGAAGGTCTATGCCGCGGTGGCGGGGAAAGTGCGCTCTGATTCGCAGAACCTCGCCATTCCAATTCCCGTGGAAGAGCTTGGCCCGCTGTTCCCGGACCTGACACCGGAGCAGATCGTCGCCCATCTGACGGAATTGGTGCAGAAAGAGGAGTATGCCGATATCAAGGTCATGACCTCTGCGACCGGAGCGAGCTATCTCTATTCCGAGACCTCTATCAAGGCTGAAGACGCGAGCGCCAAGGTGCTCGCCGACGAGACTCTAGCCGCGATCGCGACTAGAGTGCGAGAAAACTCGAAAGACGAGGCGAGACTGACGCCTGCCGAATCCCTAGAGGAATTATTCCCGGACCTTGCGCCGGGGCAGGTCGAAAAGTACCTGGCAGAAATGGGGGAGAAGGACAAATTCCAGGATATCAAGCAATTAGCGGGTCCCAACGGCGTCTTGTGGCTCTATTCCGAACGAAGCATGACGAGCAATTATGCTGCACTGCTGGCACGGGTAGAGGCAAAGGACCCCTGCAAAACGATTGCCGAGACCGTCCGGGAAGAATCCAGGACCTATCCACGACCGACCAAAGTTACGTTGTTCTACGATACGGTCTTTCAAATTGACGGCATCAATTTGGAGGGATTTGTAGAGCGGACCTTACAACAGCCCGAGTACAAAGACATTAAAAAGATCGTCGCCTCCACGAGTGCAGTCTATCTATATTCGGACCTGTATATGCCGGCAGGGCAAGCCGAGTATCTGGTCGAGTGGGAAGAAATAGGCAAATACAAGAGTCCCTAATTGGGCAGATGCTAGAGGGGGGGCATGTGGCTCCCCGGACGGCATCCTTGCGGGTGAGGACCCGGCTAAATCCAGGTTCTCACCTTTTTTATGGTGCCACGTACAAGTACATGACGCGGCCCCACTGATGCATGTCGAATAGTTCGGTCACGTCGCGTATCGCCGATCCCGGCGAGAAGGTGGAAGTGAGCGATTCCAACAGACCGGGATTGAGCCGGTATTTCACGCGGCGCGGCGTCCCGGAGATGCCCGCGGCTTTAGCCGCCGCATCGACAGCCGCATCCAGACCGCCAATTTCGTCTACCAGCCCGTTGTCCTTGGCTTGCTTACCGGTATAAATACGGCCGTCGGCCAGTTTTTTTACGGCGGCGATGTCCATATGCCGGCCGCTCGCCACGATCCCCGTAAAATCCTCGTAAGCCTCGTTAATCACTGCCTGCCAGATGCCGCGCTCGTCGGGCGTCAGATCGCGAAAGCCATAGCTCTCATCCTTGTGGGCGCCGCTCTTGATCACGATCATCTTGATGCCCACCTTGTCCGCCAGACCTTCCACGTTAGGGATTACGCTGATAACGCCGATACTGCCTGTGATCGTCGCCGCTTCGGCATAGATCTTGTCTGCTCCGGCTGACACATAGTATCCACCCGACGCCGCCGTCTCGCCCATGGACGCGATCACTGGCTTGCCCTTTGCGCGCGCCGCCGCGACCGCGTCATAGATCTCGCGCGACGCCACAACACTGCCGCCCGGACTCTCCACGCGCAAGACAATTGCTTTGATGGATGAGTCAGCAGTCGCCTCACGCAAGTATTCGACAATGGTCTCGGAATACGCGGCCTCTCCGCTCGAACGCGCATAGCCCATCGTGATCGGACCCTCAATGTACACGATGCCGACCGCGTCCCCGAGGGGGAGCGCTGTGCTCATCGTTCGACTGATGACGAGCAGTCCTACGCAACCGAAAACACAACATCCAAGCAATAAGAGTGCTCCAATGGCGAGCCATGCCCAGGACCGTCTCATGTTCTCCTCCCAAAATGAAAACCTTGCAACGGATGACCCATCGCAAGGTTTGTTTTTCATCGCGATATCACGGACGCGTGACCAGTCGCACGAATTTCCTCCGCCCCACTCGCAGGACAGCTTCTTTGGCAGGGATAACCTGATCGGCATTCTCGACTAGTGCATCGTCCAACCGTACTCCATGCTGTATCACAAGCCGACGTGCTTCGCTCCGAGAGGTGGCAAGATTCGCGGCCATCATCAGGTCGACGATGGGCATCGGTTGTGCCATGACAAAGGTGGGCATATCAGTCGGCAGTTCCCGTTTTTGAAAGACCTTGACAAATTCGGCCTCGGCCGCGCGAGCGGCCTCCGCCCCATTAAACTGTGTGACGAGCTCGCGGGCGAGTCGCATCTTCAGGTCGCGCGGGTTGACACTGCCGGTCTGCAGGGCGCGCTGGATGTCCGCGATTTCCGAATCTGGCACGTCGGTGGTGAGCGAAAAATACTCGACGACGACGCTGTCCACCAGCGACATGACCTTGCCGTACATGTCTGCGGGCGCGGCGCGCAGGTCGATGGTGTTGCCGAACGACTTGCTCATCTTGCGCCCGTCAGTCCCGATGAGGAGCGGAACCAGGAAGACTTCTTGCGGCGGTTTGCCCAAGCGCTCTTGCAACTGCCGACCTGCCAAGAGATTGAATTTTTGGTCCATGCCGCCAAATTCGACATCGGCCTCGGTCGCAATGGAATCGTAGGACTGGAGCGTTGGGTACATCAGTTCGATCAGCGTGAGCGGTGCGCCCTCGGTAAACCGCTTTTTAAAAGTCTCGTGTGCCATCATATCGGCGAGGGTAAACTGCTTGGCGACGTGAAATACATCGGCGAGCGTGAATTTGCCGAACCATTCGCTCTGCCAGCGTACTTCCGTGCGGGCGCGGTCCACCAGAATAAAGAACTGGTCCATGTAGGTCTGGGCATTCTGTCGCACTTGCTCCGCCGTCATCATCGTGCGGCTCTCGTCGCGACCCGAGGGGTCTCCGATCTGGGCGGTCCAATCGCCCACGATGAGAACCACCTGGTG
>JBLMXX010000100.1:0-2837 GCA_050257995.1 Acidobacteriota bacterium
CAGCTTGATCGTCAGCTTTAGGCCCCACGCACTGTCGGGCGGCGGCAGTCCTGCGCCAAATGAGCCAAGATTTCCGATACCTGTGATGACCTGCACGCCGATAGCGAACCAAAAAAGCAATTCATATCTTTGTGCAGCAACTACAAGCCAAGCGTTGTGCTCGCTCATTTCCTGGCGCCCAGCATCCCAGATCAAAATAAGCAATAAAACTACTCCGCCCAATAGGCAGGCCATCGAGATGACGTGGACCAAACGGATCCAAAAGCTGAGAAAATGCTGGTCGAGCATGATTATGCCTGTGTCAAGGCGCTCTCAAAAGTGACTCAGTAACCGTAATCGACCGGCGCGGCATAACGGTGCTCTTTTAACTGTAGGCCGCGCCACCGTTCCTCACCCAACTTGCGCAGAAATTCTGCGCGGTCCTTTACACCGAATACCCACTCCTCCAGCCACGCCGAGTTCCCTTCCACACTTCGCGTCGCGCGGTGATACTCATGGTAAAACTCGTGGTCGCGGTTATAGTGTCCCTGGACCGGCGAGGGGTGCGCACCTCCCGGTTCGTGTACTACTGCACAGACCTTGAAACTCGGACCAAGGACCCGATTCGGGTCGCTGACGATGACCTCACGCGGCACGACCTCTTCTGCGACGATGATGACGCGCTTGCTCGCGAGAGCCGCTTCCTCGCTTATGCCGAGATTGCCCCATGCATGCGCGTTTCCTTCAGCATCGGAACGCTGGACATGTAGAATTGCCACATCCGGCTGAACGGCCGGGACGAGCAGAACCTTTTCATCCCCGAATGGGGATTCCCCTTCCTTGAAACTGGGATTGGTATGCGGTAGGTCGCTGCCAAGGAGTGAAAAAGTGGGTATGTAAGGGGCCCCCAGCCCGCCTGCGAGGAGAGCCAGAGAGATCGTAAAGTTACTGTGGTCCCAGACCTCCAGCGGGACTGGAATCCCCTGCTCTGTTGCGCGCCGGTAATTGTGCCCTAGCCCGGCACTTACATTCCCGACCCAGGCGGCAATGACCTTGCTCACACAGCCCGCCCCGATCATTTGATCAAATAACATATCCGAGATCGGACCGACAAGCGTCAAGCCGCGCACATGTTGTCGAATGATCTCGTGCCCCGCCGCAAACGGGATAAGCGATTCCAACGCGGTTCCCATGACCAGGCTGGAACCGTTCGGCACAAATTGCGCGATGGCCTCGCTCAGTGCCATGACCTTGGACTTCATATTTAACGCTCTAGTTCCGGTCCGGTGCTGGCGGCGTCTTGCGGCGGCTCCCATTTGACGGCCTCAAAGACGCTGTGGCAATGGCGACAATAGTATTGGGACGTCATCATCTGCATTCCAAAGAGCGCGATCATCTCGGTCTCGGTCGAATCGCAGAACGGGCAGGTAACTATCTTGGCGACTACTCTATTCTCATAAGTCATCGCGTAGCATTCCCCCGGGACTAACCAGCCTCCACCCTTCTCAAGCGGCGCGTAACCGGATCGTATCGATTCCACGGAATCACACCATTGTAAAACCAATGCCCCCCCTCACTCCCTACCAGGTGGTCCGCGGCGCTCTTGGCGATAAGGGGCCCTACTCGATCCATCAGTCGGGTGCGCAATTCATCCGGAGGAGCATCGAGAATCCCTTCCCGATCAAGCACTGCCTCATCGGGGAGACCCAACCAGGCCAGCGATTCCGGTAGGATCTGCTCGACCTTTTCCGCCAATTCCACACCCTCCTTATCGTGCACCGCAAGACGCTTAAACCAACCCTCACCGTGGAGCCAATGAAATCGTTCCTCTTCCAGGATTTTTCCTGCCCGCGTTCGCAGGGGCACGTAAATGGAATTCCGCGCCGCCTCTACTGCTACGGTGAGACTTTCGCCAATCAGGATATTGGCCGCGACAAAAGTGGGCCAACTGGCAAACGGTTGATCGAGGAATGCCAATGCCGAGTATTGTTGACGCGGGGCTTCTTCGGGAATGCCGGGATCCACGTGGGGAAAATCTTTCAACAGCGGCAAGAGCGCGCGCGAGTGTCCCAATTCATCCTGAGCCATTGCCGATGCGGCAACTGAGGCTTCCAAGGCGGGAGCACCATCACACCATTCCGCATATCGAATGCCCAAGAGGCGTTTCGTATCTGCGACGGCAAGAATAAAATCAGCGAGCGCATGCTGAACTGAATCGGGTAATTCCCTAGGGGTTGAAACATCTGCTGGCATCAAGACTCCCCATCAACGTTTTATCTACGTTGCCTGTGCATTAGGCCGGTTCAATCACATGCACGACAGCCTCGCGCGGGACGACGATCATCTCGATCCATGCCCACTCGTTGTAGGTATTGAACGCATATACCTTGGCAAGGTCCGCATCCGGCGCCGACACGTCGCCGACATAATGCAATGGCTCTTCGTAGCGGAAACGAGCAAAGACCTGGAAGATTTTCGGTTGATTCGGCTCGCTCATACAGCCACACCCCAACTACGCAACATATCGCGCCCACGCTCGCTCAGGCGCGATTTATTCCACGGAGGATCCCACACGATCTCAATATCGACCTGATCGACGCCCGGCTCTTGTCTCAAACGCGCCCGGACGTCGTCGAGAATCATATCCATCGCCGGACACCCCATTGCCGTAAAGGTGACTTGGACCTGGACGCTCTTACCCACGCGTTTAATACCGTAAATC
Source organism: Acidobacteriota bacterium (assembly GCA_050257995.1). Taxonomy (GTDB): domain Bacteria; phylum Chloroflexota; class Anaerolineae; order UBA4142; family UBA4142; genus JBLMXX01. The sequence continues at coordinate 2,702 of JBLMXX010000100.1, forward strand.
AAACCCAGATCGACCAGACTCATCGGAAATTCAGGATCGTTGACCTCTTCCAGTGCCCGCCAGAGATTTTCGGTATCTAGAGTCCGCGAGTCGCTCACCCCGTCATTTCCTTATACCCGCGCTGGATCCGGTCCAC
>JBLMXX010000101.1:0-6982 GCA_050257995.1 Acidobacteriota bacterium
GCCACTCCGCATCCCTTTTGTCCCATCGATCACTCGACGGATTTACGGGCGCGGTTCCGAATCTCGGAGGGGAAGTCGCAAACGGACCATTTGCCATTCAGCACGGGAGGGCTCCCGTAAGATCCATCTGCGCAGAAGAACGTGGCTGTCCTTGGAGGCATCCGCCGATCTCTCGATTTTCCGCGATATCCTTCGATCACCTCAGGATGTCGCGTTGGCTGCGCCCTGCGGCGCAGAACCTCCACCTCGTCACCCCAACGCAGCAATTCAACGATGCGTTGGGGCCTGGCGCTGTTCTTCCCCGGGAATCACATCTTTTTGCTTATCGAATCACCACCTCCTTTTGTTTCGGCATGGATACTTGTTCCGGTCCGATTCCTACATAGTGCTGCAGATATTGAGATTTGTAACGCGTTAGATCAGAGTAATAGCCGCGCATCTCCGGCGGCATCATTTCCGCAATTCGGACCATGAGCTCGTTCGACATGTCGCTCATCCGCTCGCGGGTTGGCTTTGCCCCCGTCGCGGCCGGAATCACAGGCTCACCCACGTAGAACCACATAGGTGTCCGGCGCAGGCGGGAGAGGTTTTTCCATAACGGCTTCCCTCCCCATACCGCGACCGGCAGGATGGGCGCACCCGATCGGAGTGACAGCATTATAGCACCTTCGCGTCCCTGCTGCAACGCGCCGTTTTCGCTGCGATGCCCTTCGGGAGCGATCACCATGGCACTGCCATTTTGCAGAATCAGCAAGGCAGTCTTAAACGCTGCCAGGTCCACCTCACCTCGTCGCACCGGAAAAGCGCCGTACAGTCGGACGACCAGACCGATCACCGGGATACTGAATGCTTCGATTTTTGCCATCGGCGTCACATCGCGCGGCACGTACGCGCCTGCGAGCAGAGGATCGAGAAAACTGCTATGGCTGATCGCGATAATGAGCGGCCCCTCGCGCGGTACCCGGTCCAGCCCACGAATGTCCACGCGCAAAATGAAGCGAAAAACTAGCCGCAGCACTCGGTTTCCAAAGTGGTAAAACCACGGTCGTGAACTCTTTACCACGCGCGGATGCTCCTCGTCACCCCACCTGTGCGCGTGGTGCGGCGTTCACGATCGACAGCACGCGATCCATCACTTGCTCCACGGAGAGCGCCGTCGAATCGAGGTACACGGCATCCGGGGCACGCTTGAGCGGCGCAACGGAACGACCAGAATCGATCTCATCTCGGCGGCGGATCTCGCGCAGGACTGCTTCGTATTCTACCGGCTCACCTCTCTGCACGCGCTCCCGGTAACGGCGGCGTGCCCTTTCTTCTTCGGTGGCGTCCAGGTAAATCTTTAACCCGGCCTCCGGCAAGACAACCGTGCCAATGTCACGCCCTACCATCACCACGCGACCCCTCAGTCCGATGCGGCGCTGTTGGGCCGACATCGCGGCCCGAACGCCTGCATAGGCCGATACGGGCGAGACATTGACGTCGACGGCACGCTCACGGATTTTCCAGGTGACATCCTCATTGTCCGCCAAGACCGTAAATTGGCGACCGTCGTCCACGTTTGGGGGCTCGAAATGGATCTGTACCTCTTCTGCGAGCCGTGTCACCGCCGCCTCATCCTCGATCGGGACCGAACGCGTCAGGGCTACGACCGTGACCACACGATACATGACGCCGGTGTCAAAATAAAGGTAACCTAACTTCTTCGCAAGCAATTCGCCGATCGTGCTCTTGCCCGAAGCCGCGGGACCGTCGATGGCGATCGCTAAAGTCACGGGCGAGTGGGATGCGGTCAATTCACTTTTTCCTCAACGTGGATTTAAGCACATTCACTTCACGTTCGTCCAGTTCACGCCATTCGCCGACCGGCAACTTACCCAATCGAAGGGGACCCACCCGGATTCGTATCAGTCGCCGGACCGGATGCCCGACTGCCCCGCCCATGTGGCGAATCTCACGCTTTTTCCCCTCGTGCAAAACAATCCGCAGCCAGGACTCGTCGTGTCGCGCCGGCGGCCAATGCTGACCCCGCTCAACCTCGCCGAAATGTCTGACTATCTGCACTGAATCGGCACGGAGCAACTCGCCCTCGTACCAAACTCCTTTCTTAAACCGTTCCAGCGCTTCCGGATCTGGAACTCCTTCCACCAGGGCGAGGTATTCCTTCTCGTGCTCAAACCGCGGATGGGTGACCTGATGAGCCAATTCTCCGTCGTTGGTGAGAAGAAGCAGACCCTCGCTGTTCAGATCGAGCCGCCCCGCCGCGTACAGTCGTTCACGCAAAGAGACCAAATCAAGCGCTGTAGGATTCTCCTGCTCCTCATCGCGGTCGCTGAGATACCCACGAGGCTTGTGGAGAATGACATACTTTTTCTTTTCCGCGCGGATGGTCTTGCCGTTTACCTGGATGCGGTCGTGCTGCGGGTCCACTTGCGTGCCCAATTCGGAGACGATTTCGCCATTCACTCGCACTTTGCCCTGGCGAATAAAGTTCTCGGCCTCCCGGCGGGAGGCCACTCCCGCGTGCGCCAACACCTTCTGGAGTCGCTCCATGTCATTTGATCCGCTCCGCCACGGTCTGAGCCGTCGCCTGCGCCTGGTTGATCGCCTCGGAGAGAACGTGCTCGGCGGCCTGCTCCAACGGCGGCAGATCATCCACGCCGCGCAGTCCAAAGTTCTGCAGGAACTCGAACGTCGTCCCGTATAAGATTGGGCGCCCCGCCGTTTCCATCCGCCCCATCTCTTGAATCAGCCCGCGTGTCAGGAGAGAGTGTATTACGCCGTCGCAGTTTACGCCGCGCACTGCCTCAATCGCCGGACGGGTGATCGGCTGGCGGTAGGCAATGATGGCGAGCGTTTCGAGAGCCGCGGCCGAAAGATGGCCCGTACCGTCGATGCCGAGGAATCTCTGGATCACCGCTGCGGCTTCGGGAGCGCTCACTAACTGCACCTTGTCGCGCACGCGCTGAAGGCGCATTCCGCGTTCGGCATAATCGGCTTTGAGCTCCTCCAGAACACGCTCGACCTGCTCCTCGCCTTGCTCGATCGCGCGCGCAAGCGCGGCGGTAGTCACCGGCGCCTCGGCGACGAACAGCAGGCTTTCGACGAGCGATTTTGTATTCGTGTTCTTGTCCTCAACGGGTTCAGTCATAGGTACGGGCATCGCAACGACCATTTATGCGTCCACTTGCTTCAATGGAGCCGATTCAGAGGTCTCGTGAGTCCCCTTTTTCGGTTTGCGGGCGTGGTCCACCTGCACCTGGACCTTACCGAGTTTCAGGCCCATCCGTTCCTCCATCACCTTCCGCGCGACGCCGATGACCTCCTGCGTCTTTTGAGGTACATTTACTTCGGGCGTCGTCTCCAGCTCCAGGAACAGATCGACGACCCCCTTGCTAGCCGGAGTAGTATGGGGTCTTACCCGAGTGACATCCGCCAATGCGAGGATATCGTGCTCTAGACGTTGGATAATGGCATCGGCCGTTACATCCACCTGCCCGTCGGTGACCTGCTGGACACGCAAACCATGCGGCGCCGGACGGTGCAATTCCAAAAACAGGAGCAGGATGGCGACGATGAATAGGAAGGCGGCGAGACCGACACAAACGGCCTGCGGATACAACGCATTTGGCCCGCTGGTCAACCCGCGCGTAATCCCATCGACAAGCTCCACCAACGTGCCGCGAAAGAACAGGAAGATGATGACGGTGATAGGGATCAGAGCAATCGCAATCAGTAACTCCACAATCACGAGCAGACGGTTGACCGTATTCATAGCAGTTTCTCCTGCGCGCCGCCCCACTTGCAATTATATATCAAGACGGTGGAAGCGTCGACTCCCCAACCCAATACCACCTACGACTATTAACGCGATCAAACTGACGGCACCGCCAAGGTAGAGCGACGACGGATGGTATTCCATCTCGATGTGGTGTTCTCCAGGGCTCACACGGACGGCGCGGAAAATCAAGTCCGCTCGCTGGATGGGGACTTGAACTCCATCCAAACGCGCAACCCAACCGGGGAACCACGCATCTGTCAGCACGACGTATCCTTCTGCGCTCGCGCGCACGTCCAGGACCACCCGCTCGTCCTGGTATTCGACCATTTGAACGGACTCGTCCCCGCGTTGTGTTCCCCCCGCTTGAAGGGCTTGCCCACCGGCGAGCACCAACGTTTCCCGTGGCTGGAAATCGGACCGGTAGATCTCATTCGCCGACGACTCATCGTCGGCAACATGAGCCTCATGGATGAGGAACGCCCGCGGCAGGACGTCCGGATTCTCAAACACGGCGACATCGTTGGACCGGTATACCATCGTTTGGTCGTCTCGGCCCACCAGGTGGGCGATAGACACATCCTGTCCCTCTGGCGTGGTCAGCATCATCTTTTCTACATGGAGCAGCCCCTCGTCTACATTCGGATAGACATAGAGGCCCGTAATGACAGGCGCCGGTCCACTACCCGCCAGGTCAAACTGAGCTAGAAATGTATGCCCGGTGTGCGCTTCGGTCGGAAAAGCTGTGAGGGCCGGAAAACTGGAGGCGACGGTCGGCATCGGATATGGAATTACTTTCCGCACGTCGGTCCGTTCGTAGGCCCATTCCGCCGTATCCGTGCCGGCGCGAAGCGGCAGTTGGATCAATCGACCATCTTGCGTCGAGAGATAAATCTGAGCGACGATTTGTCCTGGCCGCCAATCGACCGATTGTGCCGTGGAGGACGTAACCTTAAGCCGAGTAGCCGCGGTCGGTGGAATCGCAACATCCCGTGCCACCGGATCCAGGGTAAATTTGTTCCACACATCTCCGCCCTCCGTCTCCGGATCGACGGGCAAGAGTTGGGGGATCAGAAAGTAACGCACGTTCATCAAGTTGAGCATTGGCGCGGTGATGCCATCCAGATACTCGCTGGTGCGCTGTGGAATCAGCGGCGTGTAACCGATTGCGCTCGGCACACCGTAAGTGAGCGATATATTCGGGTACAGGCTCTCGCGCATGACGCGCGGCCACGGGTATATCCAGAGACTCGTCAACACACGCCCCTCTTGAGGTGCCAGCCCTTTCAGGGCGGAAAGCGATTCCGGTCGACGGTAGAAATCCGTGACCGTCGAGGTCGAATCGTAGGTTTGTGAATAGACGGCTGCAAAAAGACCGAGATCGAGGATAATGGTTCCCAACACGAAAGCCGCCAGGGTGGTGCGGGTGAATAGGCCGCGCCGTGCGCCCAGAATGATCCATGCCGATGTACAGGCGAGAATTACAGGCAGCCAGGCCCAGATTGACAACCAGAACGCCAGGGGAACGGCTGGCACGATCCCGACCAAGATTGCCACCATCACCGCGAAGATTGCGATAACCGCTTTCTGTCCTCGCGTAAGACTCGCGGACCGGGGAGCAAGCGCAAGCAGGTGGTCAAGCGTGATGCCCGCGAGCACGGCGGCAGCAAATGTGTACCAGTACAAAAACCGGGATGGCACTCGAAAGTAGTTGAAGAGCGGCAGATGCCGCAACGCCCGGTATGGCAGGCTTTGGTCGCCCAGACCGAGGAAGAGAGCGACGACTGCAATGACCGCAAAGAAAACGACCCTCCGATCGCGACGGAGGATTGGGGCGGCGATCGCCAATAAGAGCGTCAACAACCCGACGTAACCAATAACCTCCACGGATACGTTAGGATAAGGATTGCCTAAAAGAAAGGGATTGAAGAACATCAGAAAGTGGATCGGACGGAGTGAAAAGGCATTGAAAAACCGGGCTTCCAATCCTCCTGCACGATTGGTAAAGGAAGCCAGTTCAAAGGTCGGTACCAACTGCATCGCGGCAATCGCCGCGCCGATTCCGAGGAAAAGCACGAGCGGTATCAGACGCGTGGGATCAAAGTATTCAAAAAAGATGCGGACCGGTGCCATGCGCCTGCCTTCCGGAGAAAAGAGCGGCTGGCGCGTGCGGGGACCGCGTTCCCACCGCACCACGGCGTAGAGTGACAAGAGGAGCGCGCTGGAAAAGGCAAACTGCGGATGTCCACCCAAAAGTTGGATGCCGGTCATCAACGCGAGCAGAGCAAACCACTGCCACTTTTCCCGCCGGTCCGTCGCATGCTCGTACTTTTCCCACGCCCAGATCAGCCAGGGCAGCCAGGATGCTGTTGCGAGAACGCTCATGTGCTGCAAGCGAGGGAGAAAGAACCCTCCCGTGCTGAAAGCAAACGCCGTTAAGAGGGCACTGGGAGGTTGTAATTTCCAAATCCGGACGACCAGATAGGTGCCAACGGCGACCCATACCAGGTGCAGCAAAATGTCATAGTTGGTCGCGATATCGATCGGGAGTAACCCATAAAGAAATGGATGAGTTGGATACAGTGCGCCAATCTGCCCCTCGGCGAAGAGAGGGAACCCGGCGAGGATCTTCGGCTCCCATAGTGGCAGCCTCAGGGCGCGCAAGGCATTGGCGTAGGCAAGGTGAGTCGGATAGAAAAAGAGAGAAATATCACCGAACGAGAAAACCGCCTGACGAAACGCGGCGGGCCAGAAAAATGCCAGCGGCCACGCGACAAGTAGGAAAAGGGCTATTGCATCGCCCTGGTTTCGCTTCAACTCCAGCTTCAATCGCGGCAATAGAGTCATTTCACGGTGGTCGATGTGGTCGGAGTTATGGTTAGCGCAATGGTTGGCGTCCTTGTCGGCGTCATCGCCGGAGCAATAGTTGTCGTTTCGGGTGAAGCGAAAACCGTCGTGGTTACAGGAATGGACGACGTGAGCGTCGGCGTGATGACGGTGGTCGGCGTTGGAACTGGAATTATAACGGTATCTATCAACGTCACCTGGACCGAATCAGGCACAATGCTCTGTACTTTGAGCGAATCCGGCACGACGGGAACACGCGGCTTGAGCTGAAAAGTCCCTGCCCCCAGCCCGGAAGCATCGACGACGATCTGCACATCGTCAGGAGATAGATTCTGTAATGTCGGCAGCGGTCCCGACAGG
>JBLMXX010000102.1:0-7465 GCA_050257995.1 Acidobacteriota bacterium
CGATCTGCTGGCGTACTTCCGGCGCTTCGCCAACGAGCTCCTTGAATACCTCACGGTCGAGGGCCGCGACTTCCACCCCCGTGTCCAGGGAGGCGCGGATGGTGGCGATATTCTGCCGGTCGGTCAGCAATTCGATCTCGCCAAAGTATTGCCCGCGCTCCATCGAGGTGACAACCATCGGGGTACCGTTGGGCTGGCGGATGAGCACATCCACCTTGCCTTTCATGATGAGATAAAAGCGGTCGGCGGGCGTGCCTTCTTTGAGGATCACCGTGCCGGGCGCATAGACGTCGGGGTTGAGCTTGTGCGTGATCTCGACCAGTTTATCCTCGGACAGCGTTGGGAACGCCTTGGCAAGGTACTGCTCGATGATCTGACCGTCGGAAATAAGGACCGAACGGGTGACGCGCTTGGCCAGATCGTTATCGTGCGTCACCATCAAGATCGTCTTGCCCTTGCCGACCAGGTCTTCGAATAGCTCAAAGACGGAATCGGCGGTCTTGCTGTCCAGATTTCCGGTCGGCTCGTCCGCGATCAGGATGGGTGGATCGTTTGCGAGCGCACGCGCAATGGCGACGCGCTGCTGCTGCCCGCCGGAGACCGCAGAGGGTAGTTTGCGCGCGTGCTCCGTCATATCAACCAAGTCTAACAGGTGCATCGCTCGCTTGCTGCGTTCGCGCGCCGGGAAAGTGTTGCAGAAATCCATTGGCAACATGACGTTCTCGACGATCGTCAAGGTCGGCAGCAATTGAAAGAACTGGAAAACGATGCCGAGTTGGCGCCCCCGCCAGACGGCCATCTGCCCCTCGTCGAGCTTGTGGACCGCGGTATCGCCCAGGTAGACTGCCCCGGAGGTTGGCCGGTCAATGCCCGTGATCATGTTGATCAAGGTGGACTTGCCGCTGCCGGACTTGCCGATCACGGCGACAAACTCGCCTGCGTTTACGCGTAGGTCGACACCTTTCAGCGCGGTAAAAGTGCCGGCGGCGGTATTAAAGCTCTTGACCACCTTCTGTAATTCGATGAGGTGTTCATTGCCGTGTTTATAGCCCTCATCTGCGGTCTTGCCGTTTCCCCTTTTGCGACCGAATAGTCTACAGAGCATATATCCACTCCTTATGATCGCGCAACATAAACCAAAGCAGCCCACCCTTCACACCATTGCGCCAGCAACCAGACGCAATTGCTCCCCCCCGGTGGGCTGAATTATTGGCTGCCGGAACGACCGGCGAATCACTCTGTAATTTAATTATACTCTGCTTGGGGGCAAATGTAAAAATTTCTCCCTCCCCACGGTGCGTCGGGGAGGGAGACTATGTGATTATTATGCACGCGTGAGCGTGCAAATCCTCTAAAATCCTCCTTTAGTAGGCGTGTCCCAGCCCATACGCCTCACTCTTGGCGCGCTCGATCTCCTCGGTCGGAGCCAGTCCCTCGAACAGCGGGAAGTAGTGACCGACCAGCGTGTAGACAAAGATGATCGCCGAGATCACGCCGACTTGAATCGCAATTTCGCTGAAACTCGGAAAGTAACTAAACCCTTCCACCGGCTTGAGCGAGAACCATGCCACATTAAATCGGTTCACGAAGATGCCGAGCAGGAGCATGGCGGCGGCGAAGAAGGACATCGCGCGGCTCGACCGTACCTGCGGCAGAGCGAACAGGATGATGGGCGCCGCCACTCCGACGAGCATCTCGACCAGGTACAGCGTGCTGTACATATCCCTGTGAGTGAGATAGCTGATATCTCCCGAGTAGATCAGCTCGCCGAACTTGATCCCCGCGTAGACCAGCATGATCCAGGGGATGAACTTGGCAAGGTCCCCCACCAATTTTTGCGGCAGACTGCGCTTGAACACCCAGTAACTCACCGTTCCGCCCGCGACCACCATGGCAAGCCCGGACGCCACAGACGAGATAAAGAACAAGAGTGGAAGGAGCGACGTGTACCAGAGCGGGTGCACCCGCTCCGACATGATGACGAACAACGTGCCCAGTGACGACTGGTGGAGCGAGGACAGCGTGGCGCCGATGATCGCCAGCGGCACAGGCAGACGCTTGACAAAGTTCATCAGGCGGTCCAGGTGTGTGCGCTCCAGAACGACCGGTGTAAACTCGGCGACCAAGACAGTGGTGTAGAGCAGGATGCACCAGCTGACTTCGAACAGCGCCGAGTTAAGGTTCGGGTAGATGATAAAGTGATAGAACCGGTCCCAGCGCCCGAGGTCCATCATGAGAATGAGGAGCACGGACGAGTAGCCCAGCAGCCCTGTCAACACCGTTGGACGGATGGCAGCATGGAACTTGTGCAATCCCAGGACGTACACGAGCGCTGCGAGCGTAAAGGCACCGCCGGAGAAGGCGACCATAAAGAGGTCGAACCCGATCCACAGCCCCCAGGGATAGCCCTGGTTCAGGTTTGTCGCCGTCCCCAGCCCCACGGACAGCCGGTAAATGCCGGCGCCTACTCCCACCAACATCATGAGGACGATAGTGGGAAGCCAGGCTGGCAGCGCGTCCATCTCGCGTCCCACCCTCCGCATCCACTTGGGTGCGCGTTCGATCGCAGGCGCCTCCTCAAAATCCTCTGGACGCAAGCGGCGCTGCAGCCAGTAGCCAAACGCCAGCACGATGCCGATGGGCAGTCCAATTCGGATGATGAACATGCCGACCACGACCAAACCGTCGATCACATCTGGGGATAGTAGGGACAACATGGTTATTTACCTCCGGTTTCGACGTTCTTCGCTACGACGCGCGCGTGCAGTTTTTGCCGGCGGCTGGTGAACAGGTAGGTCGCCGTTAACAACGTCGCCACCGTCGTCGCCACTTGCGGCGTCATGTGCATGATCTCCTGGCTGACGTCGGCGGGCGCCTCTTCCGGCAGTTCCGGGAATCCGAGGGACAGGAAGGGAACGGTCGCCAGGTACAGCATCGATGTGCCGCCCACTTCTTTCTCCCCGTAAATATGCTTGACGTAACTGACTTTGGTATCCTGGATGCGCTGCCGGGCAATCGTCAGGAGTTCGTCGCGCGTCCCGTACTGGATAGCGCCCACGGGGCAGGCCTTGGCGCAAGCAGGCGGCTGGCCCTTGGCTTGCAGGTCGGCGCACTGATTGCACTTTTTGATCAGCGACAGCGATTTCTCCCATTCAAAGGTGGGGATACCGAACGGGCAGGCATACATGCAGTACCGGCAGCCGATACAGCGGTTGGCGTCATACACCACGGGACCATTGGGCAGCTTTTGCAAAGCCCCCACGGTACAGGCGGAGACGCAGCCGGGGTTGTTGCAGTTCATGCACTGCCGCTTGACCGGCTTGATGACCGGCTTGCGGGGATCATCCGAGACGTTCTTCATGTCCACGTAGCACAGCGCCGTGGAGCACAAGCCCTTAGGCTTGTCGTCGGTCGGCAGGCCGTTCTTTTGCTTGCACGCTAGCTGGCAGGTCTTGCAGCCGATGCACTTGGAAGTGTCCATCAGCATGGCATTTCCTCCGCGCGGGCCGAGAGGCACGGCTTTCGGTCCCCGGGCAAGGGGAGCAGGGGCGAAACGAGCACCCAGTCCGAGCAACGCCGCGCTTGCACCGCATACTTTGAGGAAATCACGTCGTGTGAGATTCATACGCACCTCCTAGTCTCCACTTGCAAATTCGGGCTTATCGTCGCGCCAGGCAAGCGCAGGCAGGCTGAGAATCGACTGCGGGATTGTGCGTCAAATTCGCCACGCCTGGGCCATCGACGTCGATTGCCATGATTTCAGAATTGGATTCAAAGATGATACGTTTGCCGTCCGGCGACCAACTGGGGGATTGGCTGATCCTTTGACTGTTGGTCATCCGGCTGGTGCCCGAGCCATCCACGCGCATCACGTAGATTTCCCAGGCGCGGTCCCGGTTCGAAACGAAGGCGATGCGGCTCGCGTCCGGGGACCAGGCCGGGTCGCGATTCTCTCCCGTGGAGGTCAATCGCCGGACATTCGATTTGTCCACGTTCATCGTGTAGATTTGCCAGTGATTATCGCGGTTGGACGTGAACGCGATCTGCCGGCCGTCCGGCGACCAGGCGGGCTGCCAATCATACGCCCCGTGATCGGTCATCCGGGTCACCTCCGAGCCGTCCGCGTTCATCACATAGATTTCCCAGTTGCCGTCGCGGTTCGAGGTGAAGGCGATATGTCGAGCATCTGGCGACCAGGACGGTTCCCAGTCAAAGGCGGGATCGTTTGTCAAGCGCATCAAGCTGGTGCCATCAGCATTCATCACGTATATCTCGTTGTTGCCGTCCCGGTCGGACGTGAAAGCGATCTTGCTTTCGTCGGGCGACCATGCGGGTGTCTTGTTGTCCGCCGCGTTGTCCGTCAAGCGCCGCACATCGGACCCGTCGCCATTCATGGTGTAGATATTAAAGTAAAAAGAGCGGTCGCGGTCCGAGGCAAATGCGATCCGGTAACCCTGCGCGGAGGAGGAAAGATTGATCGTCGTGGCAATCGGCTCCTCCGTTTCGGTCGAATCGGTCATGAATGGTGCGTTGGTTGTGCTGGCGATGCCCATCAGGAACAGGACGAATGTCCTCAAACAAAAGACGGCAAGTCTGGGTAACATTTTTCATCTCCTTGGGCAGGGACTATATTCTCATCGCGTTCGGATTCACATCTGATTCCACCGCCATTGTATGGCATCCGCACGCGTAAAAGAACAGGTCCAGCCCCAGTCTTTGACCTGTGGATTCATCTGGTGTTATCACTGGGGCAAATAGGAGAATAACGGGTTCTTGGCTGGGGTGAGACCGTGGGCTTTCTGGGGTAAAAGCAAAAATTCTGGGAGGTCGTTCCCAGGATGTTTCCTAGGAGATGGGGTTGCTATGGGCAAAAACTGGCTCGCACCCCAGGCAAGTCCCTGGGGTGCGAGCCGGATTGGAATATGGAACGTTCGCCGCAGGCGCCATATCGCCGCAGCGTTCCTTATGGCGCCATATCGCCGCTCGCTTTCTTACCGTCCTTTTCCGCCAACTCGTGCTCCATGGCGTAACGGACGAGATCGGCGATGGAATGCACGTCCAGTTTGCTCATTAGGTTGGAACGATGCCACTCGACGGTCTTGATGCTGATCGAAAGGTCCGCGGCGATCTGGGCATTGGTCTGTCCCGCCACAATGTGCTGGAGAATCTCCAGTTCCCTGGGCGTCAGGGAATCGGGAGAAACGGCGGTCTCTTCTCTCCGGCGGCGGATTTCTTCCACCACCATGGTCGCCGCCGTGGGATAAAGAAAAGTCTCTCCCCGTGCCACCACGCGCAGAGCCGTAATCAAGTCGGTCCCCAGCGCCCGCTTGGACACAAAGCCGGATGCCCCTGCCTGCAGAAGGGGCAGCACATATTGTGGGTCTTCGTGTTGGGTGAGAATAAGCACGCGGGTTTCCGGAAATCGAGTCCGGATCTCGCGGGTCGCTTCGAGCCCGTTCATCCCCGGCATCGCGATATCCATCAGGATAATGTCGGGTTGCAATTCGCCGGCGCGGGTCACCGATTCCGCTCCATCCGCGGCCTCTCCGACGACTTGAATGTCGTCATAGTAGCTCAAGAGTGCGCGGAGACCTTCGCGCAGAATGGCGTGGTCGTCCACCAACAAGACACGAGTTTTCGGCATTTTGGTCCTCACTCATCAATTAGCCCGGTACACGGACCGTGATTGTCGTTCCTTTTCCGGGTGCCGTTTGCAATTTGAACAAACCCCCTAAAATGGTCGTCCGCTCTTGCATACCGCCCAGCCCCAACCCTTTTCCGTGGGGGTCATCCGATTTAAGCAATTGGGGATCAAATCCCTGGCCGTTATCGGTTATCTGAAGCGTTACCCATCCATCCATCTGCTCGAACTTGACGGTTACGACGGAGGCCCTGGCATGGCGCACGATATTCGTCATCGCTTCCTGGACGATGCGGAACAGCGCCGTTTCGACGGAAGGCGCCAGGCGGCTCTTGAGGCAGCCCTCGTCCATCTGGAGCGTGATGCCCAGCGGCTTGAGCCGCTGCTCGCCGTACCAGGCGATCGCCGGAACCAACCCCAGGTCGTCCAGGAGGGTCGGGCGCAGGTCGGCGATGAGCCGGTGAATGTTCTTTAACAGCGATCCGGCAATCGTGTTGCAGTTTCGCAGGTGAGCGTTTGCCTTTTGGATGTCGTGGGCGAGCGCGATCTGGATGGTATCCAGTCCTACCATCAATGCTGTAAGACTTTGGCTGGTTTCGTCATGCAGTTCGCGGGCGATGCGCTTGCGCTCGTCCTCCTGGACCGAAATGACCCGGTGCAGCAACTCGCCGCGCAATTTCTCCTTAAACTGCAACTCGGCATAGAGGCGGGCGTTGTCCTTCGCCGCCGCTTCATAGGCGGCGGTGCGCTCTTGCACGCGGGCATCCAGTTCGCGGTTCCAGGCCTGGATTTCCTCGCTGGACTTTTTCAGGCGCTGGCGCATTTCGTCGAACGACTGCGCCAGCACGCCGACCTCGTCGCGCGCCATCGGCTTGATCGGCGAATCCAGGTCGCCCGCCGCAATGCGCCGCGTGGCGGCCGTTAATGCCTGGACCGGCACGATCACGCTCCGGGTGGCCAGATACACCAGGACCAGTGCGCCGCCCAGCATGATCACCATGAGTTCAAAGATACGTCCTTGCAAAAGACGCGTGGACGCAAAGACTTCGGATTCGCTCTGGCGGACGGTGATGCCCCACTGCGCTCGCTCCAGGGGAGCAAAAGCGAGCACTTCGGCGCGCGGTTCTGCCTCCGTCGGGGCGGTATGGCAGTCGTGACATGCCGAGACCGCCTGGCGATGGTCGCGGATCATCCCACTCAGACTATATCCGTGATCGCTCTCGCTGCCGATGCGCCCTGGCCGGGTGCTTGCCAGGATTTGCCCGTCAATCGCGACCAGGTCCATATAGCCGGACTGACCCAGCCCGATGGGGTTTGAAAAGGCGCGGATGTTGGGGCTGGAGAAATTCAGCGTGATCGCGAGCGCGCCTGTCACTTTTCCGCTGGCATCTCGGATGGGCGCCGCCGCAACCACGGCGGGACCCAGGGACCCTAAGGGCTGTGCAAGGTGCGAAACGGCAAACGGGGTGCCGCCGAGCACGGCATTCACCGGGGTGATATCGTTGAACTGGATCGTCTCCTGGAGGGGGGGCTGTGCCGCGATGGAGCGCCCTGCCGGGTCGACGAAAAATACATAAGAGGCAAACAAACTCAAGCGATCATAATTCTCGTCCAACGCCGTTTCAATACTGGCGGGATTGGACCATTGTTCTTCTTCGGCGGCATGGGTCAGCACATTCTCGGTATTATCCAAAAGCGCGTCGATGTAGCTCGCGCTCATTTGCGCGAGGATCACGCGCTCTTGCAGGTTGCGTTCGGTATTCTCGCTCAGAGACGCCGTCCCCAGGTAAGCAAATAGACCGATCATCGAGACGGTGCCGACGA
>JBLMXX010000103.1:0-6004 GCA_050257995.1 Acidobacteriota bacterium
AGGAGATGCTGTCTGCTTCGTTCTATCCGGGGATCATGGAGCCCGCCAAAATAGTCGGTAATGCGAGCGGTGGGAGCTTCCGACATGGCTACACCTCTTTCTAGCGTAGCCATTATCCCACGTAATTGTTAAGATGCGATTGCCCTAGCCTCTCCGATCAGGTGATGGTGATTGCCTGTAGTTTGCACAATCTCCGAGCGAAGCAGCGGCGACGCCATCCGCGACTCTGTTAATCTCAGGTGTGCTAAACCTTATTTCCGATAATGTCTATTGACTCGTGCCACGTTGAAATCCTCATATGACTCCAAGCGCAAGTATATCGAATTGCAAAGGACGCGTCAAATTTAGCGTCTCATGTCGACAATGGTTTGCAGTTACCTCCTCACCGCAAGATGTGGTATAATTTCAGAGATAGATCCCATATCGAGATGGCGTGTCAATGGAATTTGAACCGGTTATCGGATTGGAAGTCCACGCTCAACTGCTCACCCACAGCAAGATGTTTTGCGGCTGTTCCGCCGATTACGCGGGCGCGCCGCCGAATAC
This sequence comes from Acidobacteriota bacterium, assembly GCA_050257995.1. Lineage (GTDB taxonomy): Bacteria > Chloroflexota > Anaerolineae > UBA4142 > UBA4142 > JBLMXX01. The sequence goes on from JBLMXX010000103.1 coordinate 547, forward strand.
GCATGTTTGTCCTGTCTGCCTCGGAATGCCGGGCAGTCTTCCCGTCATCAACAAGACGGCCGTTGAGTACACGATCCTGACCGCGCTGGCGTTCCACTGCGAAATTCCCGAATTTGCGAAATTCGACCGGAAGAATTACCACTATCCCGACTTGATGAAGGGCTATCAAATCTCTCAGTACGACCTACCCCTTTCTCGCAACGGCTACGTCCTCGTCGACGATGCGGGTCAAGAGAAACATATCCGCGTCCGCCGCGTTCATCTCGAAGAAGACACCGCCAAGCTATTCCATGTGGACGATACCAGTCTGGTGGATGTGAATCGCTCCGGAGTTCCGCTCATGGAGATTGTAAGCGAGCCGGATATGCACTCGGTCGAGGAGGCGCGATTGTATTCGCTCAAACTTCGCCAGATCTTGCGCTACCTGGGCGTGAGTTCGGGAGATATGGAAAAAGGGGCAATGCGTTTTGAAGCGAACATCTCCTTGCGCCCGAGAGGTTCGACAACTCTTTCCGAGACTCGAGTCGAGATCAAGAACTTGAATTCGCTCCGCGCGATGATGCATTCTACCGAGTTTGAAATCAAGCGGCAGACGCGGATCCTGGACACCGGAGGACGTGTCGAGCAGGAGACAATGGGATGGGACGAAGCGCGCGGCGTCACCTATCCCCAGCGAAGCAAGGAAGAAGCACATGACTATCGTTATTTCCCAGAGCCAGACCTACCGCGCCTCCAGATCTCGCGGGCGTGGGTGGCTGAACTTCGCTCGAAACTGCCCGAACTGCCCGACGAGAGACGAGCTCGGCTAATCCGTGAATACGGTCTGAGCGTATATGACGCGGACGTGATCACCGCCGAGAGAGCCGTTGCCGAGTATTACGACCGGGCAGTCGCGGCCGGCAGGGAACGCGGAGTCGAACCCAAGACGATTGCAAACTGGGTTACCGGTGAATTATTTCGCTTGATGAAAGACAATTCTGCCGAAATCGAGCAGGTGAAAATAGATCCGGCCCAAATTCCCGCTCTGATTTCGCTAATACAATCCGGCATACTTACGAATACGATTGCCAAGCAAGTCTTTGATGAAATGTTCGCCACCGGCAGCGCGCCTGGCGATATCGTCAAGGAAAAGGGTCTTGCCGTCATCAGTGACGCGAGCGCCCTCTCGACGATTGCCGATCGCGTGATCGCCGAAAATCCCAAACCAGTAAAGGAGTATTTGGCAGGCAAAGAAACAACATTGAAATTCCTAGTGGGTCAGGTCATGAAGGCAACCAAAGGACAGGCCAATCCAAACCTCGCCACAGACCTGCTGACGGAAAAACTAAAAAGCATAAAGGAATAAAGAAATGGAGACAACGCCGTCCCCCTGGACCGTGGCGGTGGAGCAGTTCAACACCGCCGCCGCCCAATTGGGGCTCGAAGATCACCTTCGCGCCAAGTTGGGCGAATGCGAACGAATCCTGACGGTGACGTTCCCCGTACGAATGCGGGATGATTCCATCCGGATTTTTACGGGCTATCGGTCACAGCACAACACTGCGCGCGGTCCCGCCAAGGGCGGGATTCGCTACCACCCCAATGTTTCGCTCGACGAAGTCAAAGCGCTGTCGATGTGGATGACATGGAAGTGCGCTGTCGTAGGCATCCCGTTCGGCGGCGGCAAAGGCGGCGTCATCTGCGATCCAATCCAGATGACCCCAGTCGAAATCGAGCGGCTGACACGTCGCTACGGCACCGCGCTGGAAGGCTTTATCGGCGCGGATAAGGACGTGCCTGCACCGGACGTCAATACGAACGCGCAAATCATGGCGTGGCTGATGGATACTCTTTCCATGCATGAAGGGCACACGCTGCTCCCGCTCGTCACCGGCAAGCCGGTGGCGCTGGGAGGATCCCTCGGGCGCGCCGATGCGACCGGACGCGGCGTGAGTTTCGTAGTCGAGAATGCCGCCCGACATATGGGCATATCACTGGACGGCCTCCCGACCGCCGTGCAGGGCTTTGGGAACGTGGGCTCTGTCAGTGCGATGCTATTGCACGACTTGGGCTGTAAAATCGTCGCGCTGAGTGACGTGTACGGCGGCATTTACAACCCGCAAGGCCTGGACCCCCGCCAGGTAATGGAACACGTCAAGAAAAGCAAGTCAGTTGTAAATTTCCCAGGGACAGAATCTATCTCGAATGATGAATTGCTCGAAATCCCATGCGACCTCCTCGTCCCCGCTGCGTTGGAAAACCAGATCACCCGAAAGAATGCTCCTAGAATAAAGGCCAAGATAATTGCCGAAGGCGCCAATGGACCGACGACGCCGGAAGCCGACCGTATTCTGAGAGAGCGAGGCGTGACCCTCCTGCCCGACGTGCTGACGAATGCCGGAGGCGTGACCGTATCGTATTTCGAATGGGTGCAAGACCTGCAGTCCTTTTTCTGGACCGAAAACGAAATCAACGCCCGCTTAAAGCGCATCATGGACGAAAGCTTTGAAGCTGTCTGGGCGCTTGCCCAACAGCACCAGGTGGATATGCGCACGGGGGCCTATCTGCTTGCCATAAATCGCGTGGCGGAAGCGGAACGCGTTCGCGGCATCTACCCATAGAATCTCAAAGAGGAGATTAATTCACATGATGACAACCAATCCAACTTCCAATACCATTGACCTCTGGCAGGAACAACTCGCACGATTCAATCACGCGGCTGACCTACTCCATCTCGACAACGGCACCCGCGAGGTCCTTAGTCACTGCAAACGCGAATTGACCGTCAGTTTTCCTGTCAAACGTGAGAGCGGGGAGGTGACCGTCTTTACGGGCTTTCGCGTTCACCATAATGTCGCACGCGGTCCTGCCAAGGGCGGCATCCGCTACTCCCCCCGGGTATCGCTGGAGCAGATCAGGGCACTGGCGATGCTGATGACGTGGAAGTGTGCCGTTGTCGGCATTCCATTCGGCGGCTCCAAAGGCGGTGTCATTTGCGACCCCAAGACACTGACACTCCGGGAATTAGAGCATCTCACCCGCCGTTATGCCACCGAAATCGAGATCATGATCGGTCCCGACCGAGACATCCCCGCGCCCGACCTCGCCACGACCCCGCAAGTGATGGCATGGATCATGGATACCTACTCGATGCATCATGGCAAGGCAATTCCGGGCGTCGTGACAGGCAAGCCCATTTCCATCGGCGGCTCTCGCCTGCGCCAGGAAGCCTCGGCGCTGGGCGTCAAACTGGTGGTTGAACAAGCGGCGCGCCACAGGAACCTGAATCTTGCCGGGCTCCGCGTCGCCATTCAGGGATTCGGGAGTGTCGGGGCGCCGGTTGCAGCGATGCTCAATGCCCTGGATTGCAAAATCGTCGCGGTCAGCGATTCCAAAGGGGGCGTGCTGAACAAGAATGGATTGGACCCTCAGCAGCTCATCCGATTCAAGAAGGAAAATGGCACCGTCGTGGGCTTGCCTGGAACCATCGAGGTGGAAAATGGGGAATTGCTAGAGGTGCCCTGCGACGTGCTCATCCCAGCATCCGTCGAATCCCAGATCACAGCAAAAAATGCCGGCAGGATTAAAGCCAAGATTATCGTAGAAGCGTCCAACGCTCCCACCACCGTTGACGCGGACGCTATTTTGGACGAGAACGGCGTCATGGTGATCCCCGACTTTTTGGCTAATTCGGCAGGCGTCATCATCTCTTATTTCGAATGGGTACAAGACCTGCAGTCCTTCTTCTGGAGCGAGGACGAGGTAACCCGGAACCTCCGGATGATCCTGACAAAGGCTTTGGATGAGGTATTTGCCAAGGCGACCGAAAAGACCGTGGACATCCGGTCCGCCGCGATGATGATTGCCGTGGATCGCGTGGTCCAGGCAGTCAACCTGCGGGGCATCTACCCTTAGCGCCGTCCTTCGTTAACGCCGGCGAGCGGCAGGCAGCACATGACCTGCCGCTTTTTTCGTACTATGAGGACGCTATGGCAAATGACCCGCTCTAGACCGAAAGTACTAGGCAATGTATGTATTTTCCATTCTGCCGATGTGCTCTTCAGAGTTGTAAGCCATCCAAATATCGCTACGCATTTGGTCTTGGATGAAAATTTGATTCCGTATGGGCAGCGGTTGCACCAAGGATGGGACTATTGGTTGTTGACGCCGCTACACGTTAGCCATTATAATCTTGATGAAATTCAGACTCGTTCGTCCCGTCCTCCTTCCCCTGCCGGGATAGGAGGTTGTCAGGGTTAAGCGGGAAGGAGTACCCCGAATGCCACTGCAAGGCAACCTGAGAGAGCTGAGTCTCGCAAATCTGATCCAGGTGAACTGTCAAGAGATGCGGTCCGCGCGTCTAGCACTCGCGAACCGCAGTGAAAAGGGTGAGGTCTATTTCTCCGACGGACAAGTGGTACATGCGGTAGACGACACACGATCCGGTGAGGAGGCGCTTTTCCACATGCTCTTGTGGGAGGACGGCACATTTACGCTAGATACTGACGTGCACTCCCCGGAAACCAGCATCCATACGCCATGGAGCGATCTACTCCTGGAGGGCATGAAACGGCTCTCCGAATGGCAAACTGAAGAAGGCTCTTCCACAAAAGTACAGGACTTGGGCCTAGGCAGGCGAGAGGAGGGGGCAATGGTGCCGGGAACATTGACCCAATTGAAAACTATTGACGGCGTCACAGGAGTTGTCATCGCGGCATGTGATGGGATCGTCCTGGCTTCCAATGTGCCGGAAGGTGATGGCGAGCGAGAGGCTGCCGTCGCCGTCTTTGTGGGTGCCGCGGCAAATCAATTGGGCGAAGCGATGCAGTTCGAACCTTTTAACCAAGGTATTGTAACTTTAAAAAGCAAGCGCGTGTTAGTCATTTCACAGCCAGACCGCTATATCGGACTGTGGCTGGGAGAAAATGCCTCTCCGGCAATTGTGGGGAATGCCGCAACACAGATTCTGAAACAAAGTTAGAGTTAGAGTGGATGCGCTCGGCTTATCAAGGTTGAGTTCGAGATAGAGGGATCAAGGACGATGGAACCAGTGGAGACAACCCTCAAAGAGATTAATGCAGTCCTGGGAGTGACAGGCTCGTTCGTCTGCGCGTCTGACGGGAACTTGATGGCAAAAGCGATGCCCGGACTATATGAGACCGGGCAACTAGCGCTTGCCGCCCGCGTGGCGAACCAGTTCTTTCAGGCATTAGAGGTATCCGGCCAGCGCGCAACGGAAATGGACCTAATATTCGGCCAGCAGCGCCTCATCCTGAAAACTTTTCGCGGGGGCATTCTCGCCATCCTTTGCGCCCGCACCATCAACTTGCCCTTGCTGAACCTGACCGTAAATGTCGCGACGAAAAAAATCGCCGCGGCATTCAGAACGCCGAAACCCGCCGCTCTCCATGTGGAGTCATCCGGTCCCTCGCGGGTCGCGCCAGCCCCTGCAACTGTACCCACGTCCGCCGCGCCGCCA
>JBLMXX010000104.1:0-5360 GCA_050257995.1 Acidobacteriota bacterium
CGTTACGGTGGTCTCGGGGAGTCAAGCAGACAAATTATTCTGGCAAAACTGGCTTGCGGAAACGCAGCATGACGTTTTTGGCGATGCCGGGGATGCACTGGTTATTTCCACCATTGAAGAAACACGCAAAGGGAACTTTTTGGGTGGGTTTCGCGCATGGTCGGAAACCCGGAGCAAATTGAGTGAACATCATCAGCCGGCGCCGGAAGTTGCATTCATGTGCATGGTTTTCGGTCAGGGTAAGCGGCTCAGCCCGTTTACCCAGGCGCTGGGGAATCGGAAATCGGCCTTCCCCACGCCGAGAAGGGGCTCAGACCGCCAAATCTACCTGACCACGGCAGATATCGCCAGTCTATCTTCAGCCAACCTGGTCCACCACTTGAATCGAGGCGGTTTTCGGGGGCTGGTGATCAAATGGGGCGACGAGGCCATCATCCCGGGGGTCAACTGGAAAACTTTTTCAGGCAAATATGAAAATGTCGATGCCGTCCGGTTTGTCTGGAGAACCGACCCGTCAGAGCAACTCGCCCGCGAAAAAGATTGGGTGGTGGTGGATTCAAGCAATGAACTGATGACGTTCCAATTTGCGCGCCAGGGCCTGGATGCGCTTAGATCGAGGATGTCAGGCTGGCCGGCTCCTCAATACCATACCGCGGTCAATCTCGGGAGTTTGGCGATCAGCTACGAGTTCCTCAGCGTGGCCTGTCAGGTGTTCGGAGACGACATTCGCTCTCCCGACCGGTGGATCGATTGGGACCCGTACGTCTGGATCGCCCTGTTCTGCCCGGATGAACGGCAATGGCAGATGGAAATAGAGCATGAGGAGCGACTGGGTGGCAAAGGGATAAAAGCAATCCAGGACCGCTACCCGGATTTCTATGACAAAATACGGCGAGTTCGCACGCTGCTTGAGGAACGGCTGGCAAGACCGTTGCGGGTAGCCGTGCTGGATTATGGCGAGCCTTTTTGGGTCGACTGGGGCTTACAAACCAGCTTGAGGAGAACCTTAGAGTCCTTATCGGTCGACTCGCAGCAAGGGATGGCGGCGCGGGTGCTGTTTGGCATCCCTCACGACCGTGACCGGAATAACAATATCATCCTGCGCAGTTCTATTCCGCCTCAAGCCGATATCCGCAATTCCGTGCTGATCGATACCGTCATTACCGATCCCGGCACCTTGATGCGCGATGGCCTAGTGGTTGCCGGTCGCCATAAAAGATTGCATATGCCCAACGGCGGAAGTGCATTATTTTGTGCTGCCGATCATCTCAGCTTCACCGGACCGAACGGCATTGCCTTTAAATCGATCGGCAGTGATATCCGGCTAGAGGAGGGCGGCAGGCACACGACACTGCTTTTGGAGGATGGGCCGCGTCACTTGCTTTCCAATGAGGCGATCACAAACTATGAAGGCGAGAACTATGACCGGCCGATCTTGGGGAATGAAATTTCATTCCAGGAGGCAGCCGTTCTGGTTTCAAGGGAAGAGCCGGAATCCCTCAAAGGGCGCTGGTTCGATTATTGGAGCAAATGGTTGAGTTAGCATTTCATTCATCTGCCGGGCGCGGCGTCCGCGGTGCGAGGCGAACACTCCCCAATCCGCCGGCGGCGGTTTTTGACACCTGCCCGCGAATGGATATACTGTAAGAACAAGTCAGTGTTTCTGCTTGGCGTGGTGACGGCGTCAGGCAAAGGGTAAAGGGTGATCTGCCCAAGCGTCTCGATAGGGCGCACAAGATACTTGTGCGCGCGGTCGGGACGTTTTTTTGTTTCCCGTGAGTGGCAGCACTGACCCGAAAGGAGGGATAGAGGAATATACACAATCTGTTCTGGCTCTAAGGCAGAGTTCTGACTTTAGATCACTCCCAAGAAGGAGGGACATGAACAGCAAGCTCCTCGTCAACTCTCTGATGCTGCTCGCGCTTTTGGCGCTGGTCGGCATTGTCGCCTGCACGGCCGCCCCCGGCGTCCCCGGCGCGGCAGGCGCTCCCGGCGCGGCGGGTGCCCCCGGCGCAGCGGGCGCGGCCGGTCCTGCAGGTCCTGCGGGTCCCGCCGGTCCAGCGGGTGCGCCCGGGAAGAACGCTCCGGTTCCACCGGGCCCCGGCATCAAGGCGGAAATCTCCAAAGTCGACATCGGCGCCGACAACAAGCCCGTCGTCACATTCAAGGTGACCGATGCCCAGGGCAACCTGCTCAAAAATGCCAACCTGGACACCAACAGTTTCCGGTTTGTCATCTCCAAAGTCGTCGTCGACAAAGACACCGGCCTCACGACGTACGAAGATTATATCACCAGGACCGTCCAGGGTTCCACGTACAACTGGTACACCCAGACCCTGAAATCGGTATTGCCCTCTGCCCTTCAGGCGACCACGGATTCCGGCGGCAAGGTGACCGAAACGGATTCCGGCTTTACGTACGTCTTCACCGGCACCATCCCCGCCAACTACGACAAGAACGCGACGACCGTCGTCGGCATGCAGACCTCACGTAACAATCGCGCGCAGATTGCCAACGCCACCTTTGCCTTTGTGCCTGCCGGCGGCGCGCCGGACGTCCGCCAGGTCGTCACCACCGATGCGTGCAACCAGTGCCACGATCCGTTGAAAGTTCACGGCGCTCGCGTCGAGGTGGCGTATTGTGTCCTCTGCCACAGTCCGCAGAGCACGGACGTCAACAGCGGCAATACCGTCGACATGAAAGTCATGGTGCACAAGATCCACAAGGGCGCCAGTCTCCCGAGCGTTCAGGCCGGCAAGCCGTACTTTATCGGGAGCAGCAACTCGGATTTCTCCAACGCGGCTTTTCCGCAGGAGATTCGCAATTGCACGACTTGCCACAAGCCCGGCGCGAAGAACGCAGACAACTGGAAAACGGCGCCCAGCCGCGCCGCGTGCGGGGCTTGCCACGACGACATTAACTGGGACACTGGCAAGTCCACCACGGGCGGCAAAGACCACCTGGGCGGCCCGCAAAAAGACGACAAGACGTGCAAGGGGTGTCACCCCGCCGATTCGGGCAAAGAGTTTGACGCCTCGATCGTCGGAGCGCACACGATCCCGAATGACTCAAAGCAGTTACGCGGCGTCAAGTTCGCCATCGTCGGCGTCGCCAACACCCAGCCCGGCCAGAAACCGACTGTCACGTTCAACATCAAGGACCGGGACGGCAAAACGATCGATCCCAAGGACTTTAACAACCTTTCTCTCGTTCTCGCCGGACCGACGACCGACTATGCCAAGTACTGGAGCGAATCGCTGGTCATCAGCGCGACCGTCTCCACGAAAGCCAAAGACGCCGGCAGCGGCAACTTTACGTACACTTTTGACGCGGCGATCCCTGCCGACGCCAAGGGCACGTATGGAGTCGCCATGCAGGGGTATATCAACACGCAGATCAAGCGAGCGGACGGCACGCCGGTCCTGGGCGCCGACCGCAAAACGCCGCTGGTCGTGCGCGATGTCGGCTACAACCCGGTGGTCTACTTTGGCGTGACCGATGCCAAACCCGTCGCCCGGCGCAACGTGGTCAGCCGCGACTTGTGCAACAAATGCCACCACGACCTGGGCAATCCCGCGGGCTTGTCCATTCACGGCGGTTCACGCCAGAATGTTGAGTACTGCCTCTTCTGCCACAGCCCGAACACGACGGATGAAGTCCAACGTCCCGCCGACAAGGGCACGCCCGTGTCCGTCGAGATGGACTATCTCATCCATCGCCTGCACACCGGCGAGGAAGGCAATGGCAAGTTCATCGTCTACGGGAACGGCAACCGCCCGGTGGATTTCTCCGACATCGTCTATCCGGGTGACCGGTCGGACTGCACCAAATGTCACCTCCAGGGCACCAACCTGCTGCCCCTGAAAAAAGCCCTGCCGCAGACCGTGTCACAAAAAGGTGCGGTCGTCTCCGTGACGCCGCCGATCACGGCGGTCTGTTCCGGCTGTCACGACAGTGCCCCCGCGAAGGCACACATCAGCCTGAACACGGCGCCGGACAAGACCGAAGCCTGTATCGTCTGCCACGGCGAAGGTCGAGAAGCCGCCGTCAGCAAGCACCAGCAATAAGCTCTGTTTGATCGCCTGTAGTAGAATCTCCCGCCGGCGGCGCCGCCGGCGGGAGATTTTGTTTCACACCTCGTTTACCAGTAGTGATGGACGTGTTCGCGCAGGCGGCGGTCGTAAATCTCGCGCACCTGTTGCATCGTCGCGTCCGGGATCGGCGCGAGCTCCGCCGCACTGCAGTTCGCTTCGACCTGGGATGGACGCTTGGCGCCCGGGATCGCGCAGGTCACCGCGTCGAACATCAAGATCCAGCGTAGCGCGAACTGCGACAGGGTCCAGCCGGGCGGCACGAGCGGGCGGAGTTCCTCCACGACCTGCAGCCCCAATTCGAAATCCACCCCGGAGAACGTCTCGCCGCGATCGAATGCTTCGCCGTGGCGATTGAACGCGCGATGGTCGTCCGGGGCGAACCGGCTCGCGTGCGTCATCGACCCGGCGAGCATCCCGGACGAGAGCGGCAGGCGCGTCAAAATTCCCACGCGGCGGCGCTGCGCCTGAGCGAAGAAGAGATCGGCGGGCCGTTGGCGAAAGATATTGAAGATGATCTGCACGGTCTGCACGCCCGGGTATTCGACGGCTTTGAGCGCCTCTTCCACCTTTTCGACACTGACCCCATAGTAGCGCAGTTTGCCTTGCCGGACGAGATCGTCGAGGACCCGAAAAACCTCGGGCATGTAATAGACCGGCGTGGGCGGGCAGTGAAGCTGCAAAAGGTCGAGCGTGTCCGTCTCGAGGTTCTTCAAGCTCCGTTCTACAAACGCGGTCAGGTTTTCGCGGTTGTAGCCTTCGGCTTGGTGCGGATTGAGACGGCGCCCCGCTTTGGTGGCGATATGGATGGTCTCGCGCCGCTCGCGCTTGAGCGCCCTCAGCAATCGCTCGCTGTGACCGCCTCCGTACACGTCGGCGGTATCGAAAAAGTTCACGCCGAGGTCGACCGCGCGGCGCAGCGCATCCAGCGATTCGCGGTCGTCCACACTTCCCCACGTGCCGCCAATCGCCCACGCTCCAAAACTGATCGCCGAGACCTGCCAGCCCGTTCGACCCAGTTCGCGATATTGCATAGAGCGCCTCCGATGAATTCAGTTTGATCGCGATTCAATATTTCCCGTGCTCGAGCGCCGTATCCAACAGCGCGACGATATTCTGCGGTGGGACGAACGCCTGGATATTGTGGATCGCCGCAAAGACAAATCCGCCACCCGGAGCCAGGTCGTCGATGCGGCGGCGGGCTTCGGCGGCGACCTCCGCGGGCGTCCCGAACGGCAGGACCTGCTGGCTGTCCGCGCCGCCGCCCCA
>JBLMXX010000105.1:0-7105 GCA_050257995.1 Acidobacteriota bacterium
TTGATTTTCTTCTGCGTCAATTCTTCCAAATGTTTGCGCAGAGCGTTCACACTGGCACCCTTGCGTCCAATGATAATCCCGGGCTTGGCCGTGTGAACGTAAATCGTCACCTGCTTGGGGAAGCGCTCGATCCGGACATCCGAGATTCCGGCATGTCCGACTTCCTTTCGAATCATCGCGCGGACTTTTAAATCTTCCGCCACCTGATCGGTATACGTTTTCTTATCGGAGGCGTACCACTTGGAACGCCAATCCTTGATATACCCCAGTCGAAAACCGTACGGATGGACTTTTCTACCCATTATGACTCCTTCTGCTGGCGTTCAGCCACGCCGACCGTAATATGCGCCGAGCGCTTTAGGATCGGTTTATAGCGCCCGCGGGCGCCGGCTTTCATCCGCTTGAGCGTGGGACCCTCGTTCGCGTAAATGGTCGTGACCAATAGATCCTCGCGCGCAAGTCCGAAATTTTGCGTTGCGTTGGCAGCCGCAGAATGGATTGCCCTTTCGACCGCGCGCGCGGCTTCCTTCGGGGTCATTTTTAGTATGCCCAATGCCTCGTCGACACTTTTCCCGCGGACCAGGTCCGCGACCAGACGGACTTTGCGAGGCGACATCCGTATGAATTTCTCGACTGCCTTTACCTCATAATAATCGGCCATCCTGATTTCTCCCTAGCAGCGCCGCTGCCGTAATCCGGCAATTTTTTTCTTTGCAGCAACTGCCGAAACTACCCGCCCCCGCCCGGCGCCTTTGGAGCGGGTGCCGCCGCGGCGGCGGCCTCAGCGGCCTTTTCCTTCGTCGAGTGACCGCGAAAGTGGCGCGTCGGCGCGAATTCACCCAGGCGATGCCCGACCATATTCTCTGTCACATAGATCGGCACATGCCGCCGGCCATCATGCACGGCGATGGTATGCCCAACCATTTGCGGGAAGATGACCGATGCACGCGACCAGGTTTTGAGCACACGCTTCTCGCCGGTCTTGTTCATCTGCTCTACGCGAGCAAGTAATTTCGGTTGTACGAATGGTCCCTTTTTCAGCGAACGACCCATGTTACCCCCACGGTCAATGAGCCAATGAGCCAATGAGCCAGCAACAATTATGGGTGACGAAGTAATTGGCTCATTGGCAAATTGGGTCATTGGCATATTGTCATTATTTTGTCCCGCGGCGCTTGACGATGAATTTATTTGTGTATTTTCGGCGGCGGGTCTTTTTCCCCAGCGCCGGTTTGCCCCATTTGGTCTTGGGCCCGGGCAGACCCACTCCCACTTTACCTTCACCGCCACCGTGCGGGTGATCGCGTGGACTCATTACGGAGCCGCGTACGGTAGGCCGCCATCCCATGTGGCGCTTGCGACCGGCTTTGCCAAGCTTGATCGTGTTCCACTCCGGATTGCCCACCTGACCGACCGTCGCCTTGCACTCGACGCTCACATAACGCGTCTCGCCCGACGGCAGACGCACCTGGGCATACTTGCCTTCCTTCGCCATCAGCTGAGCCGAGGTGCCCGCCGACCGGACCATTTGCCCACCCTTGCCTTTTTGCAGCTCAATATTGTGAATCATCGTGCCGACCGGAATGCTGGAAATTGGCAGGGTATTGCCGGGCCGCACTTCGGCATTGGGTCCCGATGTGACCGTATCGCCGACCATCATGCCCACGGGCGCCAGGATATAGCGCTTTTCGCCGTCGGTATAATACAAGAGCGCGATGCGGGCGCTTCGATTCGGATCGTACTCGATCGCAACCACTTTCGCCGGCACGCCCAACTTCTCACGTTGGAAATCCACGATGCGATACTTGGGGCGATTGCCACCGCCGTGGTGACGCACCGTCACTCGCCCTTGATTATTCCGTCCCGCCTGGCGTTTAAGCGTGACGAGCAGTGATTTCTCCGGCGTCTTTTTTGTGATCTCTTCAAAGGTCGACGTCGTCATGCCGCGCCGGCCTGCCGACGTGGGCTTGTAAATTTTAATCCCCATGATTACACACCCTCAAACAGATCGATCCGCTGATTCGCCGGAATCGTGACGATCGCTTTCTTCCAAACCGGCGTATAGATCACGCGCCGCCCAAAATGCCGGCGTTTTCGCGACATGCGCATGACATTCACGTCGATCACCTGCACGTTAAAGGCATTCTGAACGGCTTCTTTGATTTGAAGCTTGTTCGCGCGGGTGTCGACTTCAAATGCGTACTGGCGATAATCGTCCTTGAGCCGGTTGCTCTTTTCGGTTGTGATCGGGCGTTTCAATACTTCGTAGATATGCATCGCAAACCTCATCCAAGAGTCGCTGAACCAGCCATTGGTCAGCGTCCTGGCTCATTGCCCAAGATAGCCTTCAATGGTCTTGACCGCGCTGAGCGGCATCACGACGAAATCATATCCGAGCAGGTCGCGCACGTTCAAATAGTTTGCCCGCAAGGTCTTGACGTCGGGAATATTCGCCGCCGACTTTTGCAGGTTCGGATTTGCCTCGGGCAGGAGAATCAGGGCGCTCGACTGTATGGACAGGCTGCCCAGGATCGTCTCCATATCGCGCGTCTTGGGCGCATCGAGTTTCAAATCATCCACCACTCGAATCTGCCCGTCCGCGGCTTTCGCGGAAAGAGCCGAGCGCAGCGCGAGACGGCGCATCTTCTTGGGCATATCCTGGCGGTAGGACCGGGGCGTAGGACCGAACACGATCCCGCCATGCCGCCAATGCGGCGCGCGGGTCGATCCCTGGCGCGCACGGCCTGTTCCCTTTTGCCGCCACGGTTTGCTGCCGCCGCCGGCGACCTCCGCACGTGTCTTGGTATCCGAAGTGCCCTGCCGCGCGTTCGCCAATTGCCGGACGAGCGCCTGGTGCATCACGACACCATTGGGCTCGATACCGAAAATATCGTCGCGCAATTCGGTGGTTCCGATCTGCTCACCTGCTTGATTAAACAATGGCACTTGCATCGCTAAACTCCGTCCATTCGTCGATTCGTCGATCAGTCAAAATTGACCCTTCGACTATTACTTGGCGCTTTTCTTTTCCTTGCGCGCTCGCCGGATGAACAGCAAAGTATTCTTGGTGCCCGGCACGGCGCCTTTCACAACCAGCAAGTTGCGCTCGGCATCCACCTGTACGACTTCCAGGTTCAACACGGTGGCGCTGGCGTTGCCCATCTGTCCCGCGCCGCGCATCCCCTTGAGCACGCGACCGGGTGTCGTCGTCGCGCCACTGGCGCCCGGGCGGCGCATCCGGTCGGACTGACCGTGCGTCTTCTTGCCGCCTTTGAAATGATGCCGTTTGACAACGCCGGCGTGACCTTTGCCCTTCGACGTTCCATTCACATCCACCAGGTCGCCCACGGAGAACATGTTCACGCTCAACTTGTCGCCTAGCTTGGCATCGGCAACATTGGTGGTGCGAACCTCGTGAAGATGCTTGAGCGGAGGCAGGTTCTTCAAATGCCCGCGCGCGGCCTTGATCAGATGCTTGCCTTCCTCAAATCCGAGTTGCAGCGCCGTATAGCCGTCTTTTTCCGCCGTCTTGATCTGGGTCACAAAGCAGGGGCCCACTTCGAGAACGGTGACAGGAACGACTTCGCCACTTGCGGTAAATATCTGAGCCATCCCGACTTTTTTGCCGAGCAAACCTTCAGCCATAAGTACCTCAGTAAACCGGTAGACAGGTGAAACAGGTAGACGGGTATCACAGCCCTGTGTACTGGTCTACCTGTTTCCTTGCTACAGTTTTATTTCAATATCCACGCCGGCAGGTAAGTTCAGGCGCATCAGCGTGTCGATCGTTTTGGAGCTAGGCTCGAGCACGTCGATCAATCGTTTGTGGGTGCGGATTTCGAATTGCTCCCGTGAGTCTTTGTCGATATAAGTGGCTCGCTGCACGGTGAACTTTTCGATGCGGGTCGGGAGAGGAATCGGCCCCACCACAGCGGCGCCTGTACGCTCTGCCGTCTCCACGATCTGCTTTGCCGATTGATCTAAAACGCGATGGTCATAACCCTTGAGCTGAATGCGAATCTTTTGTCGAGCCATAGTCTCCTCAAAGCCAATGAGCCAATTCTTCCATTGGCTCATTGGCGCATTGTCCTAGCCAATCACGTTTGTGATAACACCCGCGCCGACCGTGTGTCCGCCTTCACGAATGGCAAAGTGCGAGCCCTTTTCCAGAGCGACCGGGGTGATCAACTTGACCTTGACCGTCACGCGGTCACCTGGCATCACCATTTCGACCCCTTCGGGCAGGGCTACGTCACCCGTCACGTCCAGCGTGCGGATGTAGAACTGTGGACGATAGCCGTTAAAGAACGGCGTGTGGCGTCCACCCTCTTCTTTCTTGAGGATGTATACCTGACCCTCGAACTGGGTCAGCGGCTTGATCGAGCCGGGAGCCGCGAGAACCATGCCGCGCTCGACGTCATCGCGCTCGATGCCGCGGAGGAGGCAGCCGATGTTGTCACCTGCCTGACCGCTGTCCAGGATCTTGCGGAACATTTCCACGCCCGTAACGACGGTCGAGCGGGTATCGCGCAAGCCGACGATCTCGACCGTCTCACCAGTCTTGACCTGCCCGCGCTCCACACGACCCGTCACCACGGTGCCGCGACCTTTGATGCCAAAGACGTCCTCGATCGGCATCAGGAACGGCTTGTCCACGGCGCGCGTCGGGGTCGGGATGTAGCTGTCCACCACGCGCATCAGTTCAAGGATGGAGGCATATTCCGGCGCGTTGATGTCTTTGGACGTGCTCGCCAGCGCTTTGAGCGCGCTGCCGCGGATTATCGGAATCTTGTCGCCAGGGAATTCGTAGAAGGAAAGCAGCTCGCGCAGTTCCAACTCCACCAGGTCCAGCAGTTCGGGATCGTCCATCACGTCCACTTTATTCAGGTACACCACCATCGCGGGCACTTCGACCTGGCGAGCCAGGAGGATGTGCTCACGAGTTTGAGGCATAGGCCCGTCCGGAGCCGAGACCACGAGAATGGCGCCGTCCATTTGCGCCGCGCCCGTAATCATGTTCTTGACATAGTCGGCGTGACCCGGGCAGTCAATATGCGCATAGTGCCGTTTGTCCGTTTCGTATTCCACGTGCGAAATCGCGATCGTCAGGATCTTGGTGTCATCACGGCGCCCCTGCTTTTCGGATGCCTTGGCGACTTCGTCATACGAGACAAAGTTCGCCTGACCCTTGAGCGACAGCGTCTTGGTGATGGCCGCCGTCAGGGTTGTCTTGCCGTGGTCCACGTGCCCGATGGTCCCGACGTTGACATGCGGTTTCGTTCGCTCGAATTTTTGCTTTCCCATTTCTTACTCCTGTTCTTGTCTCCTGAGCCGAGTGCCATGCGAGAGGTCTCAGAGCCGCCGTCGCCGGCGATACACTCTTCGCACGAAACTTGTCCCGGGATGGCACCCACAACATCAGGACGACATTTTCAGTGAGGCTATACTTACGTACCCGGTTTACTCTTGCCGCCGATAATTTCGTCAGCGATATTCGACGGCAGCTGATCGTAATGGTCAAATTCCATCGTAAACGTGCCGCGCCCCTGCGTTGCAGAGCGCAAGTCCGTCGCGTAGCCGAACATGGTGGCGAGTGGGACAAACGCATTGATCGCCGTCGCACCGCCGATGCGGGGCTCCATTCCCTCGATGCGCGCTCGCCGGGACGACAGGTCGCCGATCACGTCGCCCATATAATTCTCCGGAACGACCACTTCGACTTTCATGATCGGTTCCAGCAGGACCGGCGAAGCTCTTTGCACGCCGGCTTTGAAACCCATCGAACCGGCGATCTTGAATGCCATTTCCGAAGAGTCGACCTCGTGAAAAGAGCCATCCACCAACCTCGCCTTGATGTCCACTACAGGATAGCCCGCAATAACCCCGCTGTCCAGGGCTTCACGAATGCCCTTTTCTACCGCTGGGATGTATTCCCTTGGGATCACCCCGCCCACGATGTCGTTCTCGAATTCAAAGCCTTTGCCCTTTTCCATCGGTTCGAGTTCGAGCCAGACGTGTCCGTATTGACCACGACCGCCGGTCTGTCGAACAAAGCGCCCTTCGGAGCGGACCGGTCGCGTAATCGTTTCCCGATACGCCACCTGGGGCTTGCCGACGTTAGCCCAGACTTTGAACTCACGCACCATGCGGTCCACCAAAACGTCCAGGTGAAGTTCGCCCATGCCGGAGATGATGGTCTGTCCGGTCTCCTCGTCCGTGCGCACTCGAAAAGTCGGGTCTTCCTCGGACAAACGCCGGAGCGCTTCCGCCATCTTGTCCTGATCGGCTTTGGTGCGCGGCTCGATCGCGACGGAAATGACCGGCTCGGGAAACTTGATTGTCTCGAGGACGATCGGTTTGGCGGGGTCGCAGAGAGTATCGCCGGTGAACGTGTTCTTGGGTCCAATGATGGCGGCAATGTCGCCGGCGAGCACTTCGTCTATTTCCTCGCGCGAGTTGGCGTGCATTCGCACCAGACGCCCGATCCGCTCG
Organism: Acidobacteriota bacterium; assembly: GCA_050257995.1. Lineage (GTDB taxonomy): Bacteria > Chloroflexota > Anaerolineae > UBA4142 > UBA4142 > JBLMXX01. The sequence continues at coordinate 6,493 of JBLMXX010000105.1, forward strand.
CGCTGGTTCCGGCGAGTGGGATTCAAGAGTGCCTGGCCGGTCGCCAGTTTGCCTGAATACACTCGCACATACGCCAATCTCCCCACATATGGGTCGGTCACGATCTTGAATGCCAACGCCGCCGTAGGTTCGTTTTCCTCTGCTCGCCGCGTCTCGACCTTGGTCTCGTCCTCCGGATTCACGCCGCGGACAGGCGGAATATCCAGGGGCGAAGGCAACAAATCCACGACGGCGTCGAGCACGGCCTGGATGCCCTTGTTGCGCAAAGCCGCCCCGCACAAAACAGGCACGAGTTTTCCGGATGTTGTCGCACGTCGCAGGGCGGGACGGAGTTCCTCTTCCGAAATATCGTGCCCTTCCAGGTATTTCGTGGTCAGTGCCTCGTCGGTCTCGGCAATCACCTCGACCATCGCGGTATGCAGGCGGGTGGCCTCTTCCTTAAGCTCGGCCCGAATCTCGTGGACCTGCGGGTCAACATCCGGGTCGTCGCTGTAAACGACCTCTTTCATTCCGAGGAGGTCAATAAAGCCCACGAACGATGCCTCTGCGCCAATCGGCAACTGGATCGCGACCGGCTTTGCCCCCAGACGCTCGGCAATCATATCGATCGTTC
>JBLMXX010000106.1:0-8511 GCA_050257995.1 Acidobacteriota bacterium
GACGAAAAAAATCGCCGCGGCATTCAGAACGCCGAAACCCGCCGCTCTCCATGTGGAGTCATCCGGTCCCTCGCGGGTCGCGCCAGCCCCTGCAACTGTACCCACGTCCGCCGCGCCGCCATCCCAACCGGCGCCCGCCGAAGCGCCCGCTGCAGAGGTGGCGGGGAATCCACTATTTTCTGAACTATATCAAGAGGGACAGCGCATCATTGGAGAGGCACGTCAGGACAAAATAGACCTGTGCGCACTGGATTCACTTGCCATCTGGCAATCGGTTGCGCGCGCCCGTTCGGTCTTGGCACCGCTGAACAAGCGGCAAATAGTGTTGGCAGGACGTTCGGCGCAGGGAGATGCCATCGCACACCTATTAGAGGGGCTGGGCTACAAAGCCAACCAGCGGTTTAACGCATTTTACGGTAGTCACCGTTTGAATTTCTCATCGGCTGAGCGGGATGTGGTTGCCGACGTTTACCTGGATGTTTTCTCCATGTTCCATCGTTTCGAATTGATAGGACATATTGCGGAAGCGGATTTCGCGGCGCCCGCCACCGCGTTGCTCCTTTCGCGCTTGCAGATGGTCGAGTGGAGTGATACTGCTCTGCGGGACATTTGCGCGCTATTGTTCGAAAGCGACCTCGCGGTGGGAAGCGAAAAAGGCAAGATCGACGCGTCGCAAATCACCCGCCTCTGTGCAGAAGACTGGGGCTGGTACAAGACCGTCTCGATCAACCTGGAACGAATTACGGCACTGGCGCCGACCTGGCTCGGACCGGAGGACGGGACGGTGGTCGTGGAACGCGCCCAGCGATTGAGGCAAAGCATCGTCAACGCTCCTAAGAGCCTGCGTTGGCAAACTCGGGCGCGCCTGGGCGAAAGTGTACGTTGGTACGAGACACCCATCGCGGGCAATCCCTCTGCTCGCCCTGATTTGGCAATCGGTTAAGGAGAGACCCGCCGATGACAGAATGGCGCACTCTGGTTGAAAACATCCGCCGCGTCTTGGGCGAAGTGATCTTTGGAATGGCAGTCCACGATATCGTACGCGCCAACGTACGCGCCCGCGCGGCTCTCGAGCATCTCTTTATCCTCATCACGTTCGGCGACCTGGTGGGTCTACCGATTCTCCCACCCTATTATTGTATGCGCCTTCTCCCGTTCATCGTTCCGGAAATCAACGGGTGGAGGCGGCGACTATTACGCGAGCGCGACCTTTTGGATTCGATTTTCTGAATAGCACTCATCCTCCCTGGAGCAACCATTCGTGATCGACGAGACTGCCCGCATCGTCGAGCCGGTCTCCGATCCCCCGGCCCCGGCACAATCGCCGGCCCCTGTTCGGGTCTTTAAAGTGATATTGGGGGGAGATGCGAACGTCGGCAAAACCAGCTTGATCCAACGCTACTGCACCGGCAAATTCGACACCGGGCGATCGATGACGATTGGCATCGATTTTCACATCTATCAAGTCCGGATCGAGGATGCAGCGGTCCGTCTGATGGTCTGGGATTTGGGAGGACAGGAGCGTTTCGCACCGGCGCGCCGCGGCTTTTATCGAGGCACCCAGGCAGTGGGCTTGGTTTTCGACACGAGCAATCGCCACTCGTTCTACAATCTGATGCGGTGGTGGCGCGAGGTGCGCGAGCATCTGCGGCATGTGCCTTTTGTGCTCCTCGCGAACAAGACTGACCTGCCGCGCCAGGTGTCTCATGAAGAGACGTCAGCCCTCGCCAAAGCCTGGGGAATCCCCTTTTTCGAATCGTCCTGTGCCACCGGGGACGGAGTCGCCGAGTTTTTTTATGCGCTGGCTTTGCGCGCATGGGAACACGCCCGCCTAAAAAATAGGGAACGCTTGCAATAGCGTCCCCCACAATCATTGAACCGCGTTCGTGCCCTACCGCCCCGCGTGAATCAGAGTTCCCGCGTCAATTTCCTCATTCAGCAGTGCCCGCGCGACAAGCCCCTCTTGCGTCGCACTTAACAATCGCACCGAAATGTCCGGTTCCCGTCTCACCAGTTCTAGCATCGTTTTCACCTTGTTGATCATCCCACCGGTGACGTCATATCCGTGCGAGCCCCGCAATTGCGATTCCACCTGAGCCGCATTCGCAGGCGTGATCTCGCGAATCAATCGGGCGGACGGGTCTTGCAGCGGGTCGGCGGTAAAAGCCCCATCGACAATCCCTGCCAGGAGGATGCGCCTTGGTTTGAGAGTGGGAGCGAGAAGGGAAAAAATCATCTCTGTAGAAACAATCGTCATTTCGCGCGTGTCGTCGAACGCCACATCGCCATAGACGAGCGGCAAGAGACCGTGCTCCAGTACCGTGCGCACCGGTCCGACGGCCAATTCGACGAGCTGACCATCACGGCACCGCGCCGAGGCGGACGGCTGAATCGTCACGACCGGGACCTTTTCCGCGAGAAAAATGTCGGCGACCAGACGATTCAGCCGTGCCGCGGACGCACCGGTCTCGGCGTACGCCAACCAATTGCCCGCCTCGCCGTATCCCGACTTTTTCGCAGTGAAATGCCCGAACGAGCCGCTTCCATGCCCGAGCAGGATATTCAAACCCGGCTTGCGGCGGAGCGCCTCCCGGACCTGCCGAGCGATATCATGAATCACGTCTTGTCGTGCAGTCGCACCGCGCGTCTTGTCCGTGATCGCCGAGCCGCCGAGTTTCATAAATACCAAATCATCCATCACGATTTTTCCACCACACTCGGCGGGGGTGGAGGAGTGCGATCCCCCAAGTCAAAATGATCCACCTGGATACCCGCAACCTTGAGATACTTCATGGCCAGTGGATCCGGATAATGACCGGCATAGACCACGCGCACCAGGCCGGCGTTGATGATCATCTTGGCGCAGGTATGACAGGGCTGATGCGTCGTGTAAACAGTCCCACCCTCGAGGGATACGCCGTGCAGTGCCGCTTGTAGGATGGCATTCTGCTCCGCATGGAGACTACGGACGCAGTGCCCGCCGACCATCTCACAACCCTCGTCGAGGCAATGCGGCAGCCCTTTGGGCGCACCGTTATAGCCCGTGGTCAGAATGCGCTTGTTCTTGACGACGATAGCCCCGACCTGGGCCCGTAAACAAGTCGCCCGACGCGAAACGTCGAGCGTGATATCCATAAAATATTGGTCCCAACTAGGTCGTGTCATGGCAGCAGCCGATGCTTAATCATGGTAAATTTAACTGACCGCTAGCCCGTGCCAAATTGCCTGTCGCCGGCATCGCCGAGTCCAGGGACGATATAGGCATTCTCATTCAAATGATCGTCAATCACAGCCAGGTATATCTCCACGTCCGGGTGCGCCTCCTGAAGACGTTTGATACCTTCAGGTGCTGCGATGATGCCGATATATTTGATCCGCTTGGCGCCCCAGTCTTTGAGGATTTGCGCGGTGGCGGTTGCCGAGCCCCCTGTGGCAAGCATCGGGTCCAAGATGAGGCACACGTCCACGGTCGGCGCGACGGGCAATCGATTATAGTACTGGATTGGCTCAAGCGTTTTGTGGTCACGATAGAGCCCGATGTGCCACACTTCAGCCGACGGCATCATTTCCCAAAACCCCTCCACCATTCCCAATCCCGCCCGTAGCACCGGGACCAGTCCTATCACCTCTTTCAGATCGTACCCCTTTGTCTGAGCCAGCGGCGTATTGACGATGGTTTCTTTCAGCTCCAGGTCCGCCGTCGCTTCGTACGCCAGCAGGATGGCCACCTCTCGGATCAGCTCGCGGAACTTTTTCGGCTCGGTCTGGGCATCCCGCATCATGGTAACCTTGTGCCGGATGAGTGGATGGTTGGAAACATGGACTTGAGACATGATTCTCCCAGTCGTTCAATGTTCAGTATTCAGTCAATTGAATACCGAACCCTGAAGATTATTTCTTCTGGCGGTGTCCGTTCGATTTTTCCGCGCCGTCGCCGGCGGCTTTTGACTCGCTACCCTCTTTTGCTTTTGCCGGTGCGCCCGGCTTGGCTTCCAGCCGCGCGATTGACGCTACGGCATCACCCTCTTTCAAATTCATCACGGGCGATTCCTTCGACGTGCGGCGCGCTTTGGGCAGGTTGGCGACCCGTGAGCGGAGGACGTGCCCATTCGTGGAAATGATGGTCACGTCGTCATCCTCGCTTACAACGCGGGCTGCCGTCACCAGCCCCGCGCGTGCTACATCGCGCCCGAGAGTGGTCACGCCTTTAGTATAGCGCCCCTGGACGGAGTATTCCTTCACGGGCGTCCGCTTGCCAAATCCCTTTGCCGTCACGATTAGAAGGTAACCTTCTGGCGGGACAAGGTCCATCGATGCCACCCGGTCTCCTTCATTCAACTTGATGCCGTACACGCCACCCGCCGAACGACCCTGGACCGGAACATCCTCTTCTTTAAAACGGAGCGCCTGACCCTGTTCGGTGACGAACATCAGCTCTCCGTCGCCGTGCGTCAGCCGCGCCCAGCCCAATTCATCGCCCTCATTCAAGTTCAGGGCGGCCACGCCACTGGCGCGAATGCCATCGAATTCGGCGAGGGGTGTTCGCTTGATGCGTCCTGACGCCGTCGCCGTCGTCAGGAATTCCGCCGCGGCAAAGTCCGGGACTGCCACGGCTGAAGTGACGCGCTCGTTCGCCTCGAACGAAAGGAAATTGTTGAGCGGAAGACCCTTCGGCTGACGCTCGACATCCGGCACTTGGTGGGCGCGGAGGGGATAGACTTTGCCGCGATTGGTGAAAAAGAGGAGCGTATCGCGACTGTTGGCGGGAAAGAGATACTGCACGGCATCTTCCTCGCGGGTTTGCACGCTCTTGGAACCGGTCGCGGTCCGGCGCACGGAGGACAGCGGCACGCGACTGATGTATCCGCGCTGGGTGATCGAAATGAGCACGGCCTGCTCCTGGACCAGGTCCTCCTCTTTGAACTCGGTGGGTTCTTCGCCGCCGTCCGAGATATGCGTCCGGCGTACGTCGCCAAAGCGTTTTTTCAGATCGCCGAGCTCTTCCTGAATTACCCCCAAAATCTTTTTCGGGTGCTTGAGCAGGTCCTCCAGGTATTTGATCGTCTTCCTGACTTCTGCCAACTCATCTTCGATTTTCTTTCGTTCCAACGCGGCGAGCCGGCGCAACTGCATGTCGAGAATGGCCTGTGCCTGAAGGTCGTCCAGCTTGAACCGCTTCATCAGGCGTTCTTTCGCCGCATCGGCATCCGGCGACTGGCGGATGGTGCGGATCACTTCGTCGAGATAATCCAAGGCGATCTTCAAGCCCTCTAAAATATGGGCACGGGCCCTGGCTTTTTCAAGATCGTACTGCGTCCGACGGGTGATGACCGTCTGCCGGTGCTGGACGTACAACTGCAATATTTTCTTGAGAGACAGCACGCGCGGCTCGCCATCTACGAGCGCGAGCATGTTGACCGTAAAACCAGACTGGAGCGGAGTGTATTTGAGCAGTTGGTTGATGACCGGCTTGGGGTCCGCGCCGCGTTTCAATTCGATGACGATACTCATCCCCTGGCGGTCAGACTCGTCGCGCAGGTCTCCAATATCCTCCAGACGCCGCTCGCGCACCAAGTCGGCAATGCGCTCGATGAGACCGGCCTTGTTGACCTGGTAGGGCAGTTCGGTGATGACGATACGCGACTTGCCACCCCCCGCCTCTTCGGTATGGATCTTGCCGCGCACGATAATGCGACCTTTGCCGCTCCCATAGGCTTCCTTGATCCCCTCCGTGCCAAGGATAATGCCGGCGGTTGGGAAATCGGGACCGCTGATAAAGCGCATTAAATCGTCCACGTCGACATCGTCGATCTTGTCCCAGTGATCGATCAAATAGTTGATCGCATCGATCACTTCATTCAGGTTATGCGGGGGGATGTTCGTCGCCATGCCGACCGCAATGCCCGAGGTCCCGTTGAGCAGGAGGTTGGGAATCTTGGCGGGCAGAACGGTCGGCTCTTTCATCGTCCCGTCAAAGTTCTCCTTGAAATCCACCGTATTGCGATCGATATCGAGGAGCATCTCCTCCGCCAGTTCGGTGAGTCGCGCCTCGGTGTAACGCATCGCCGCCGGCGGATCGTCGTCTATACTCCCAAAGTTGCCCTGCCCGTCTACCAGTGGATAGCGCATCGTAAAGTCCTGCGCCATGCGGACGAGCGCTTCATAGACCGCCTGGTCGCCGTGCGGGTGATAGCGCCCGAGGACATCGCCAACAATGCGCGCACATTTTTTGTACGCCGTATTGTGCCGCAGACCCATCTCGCCCATTGCATACAGAATGCGGCGTTGTACCGGCTTGAGCCCATCCCTAACGTCCGGCAGCGCACGCGAGGTGATGACACTCATCGCGTAATCCAGGTACGCGCTTTTCATCTCCTCTTCGACTTCGACTAGCTTGACCGTTCCGATCTCAACCACCGTCATCTCCCCTTCACGCCAATATTCACCCAAGAGATAATGGCTGCCTGCAAAATGCGTACCGCATTATACCTGAATTCGAACAAAAATGCTATTCAAATCGAACCCCACAGACTTGATACGAGGCGTGGACACTCTAGCCCTTTTGATGTAGAATACCCGTCGAGGTGAAAAATGAACATACTGGAGACGGCCCCCATATCGACGGTCCGGCGCAATCATGGCGTGGAGCACGCGACGGTCCATGTCCTGACTTCGCGCGATCCCAATCTGCGGCTGGTCGGGCGGGCTGATACAACCGGTTTCAACATCTACGGTGAAGTTGCGAGCGACACGCTCAATGAGGCCGCGCATGAAGCTCTGGCACGCCTGCAAAGCGGGGAAGGTTCTCTGGCAGTCCATCCACGCTGCGGTACGAATCTGGTGGTGGCAGGATTGCTCACCGGAATCGCGGCAGCCGTGGCACTGGGTCGCCGACCCAGCCTCCGACGAATTCCGGACGCCATTCTTGCCACCACTCTGGCGGCGTTCGTCGCCCAGCCGCTTGGGCTGTCGGTCCAGGAGCATATCACAACTTCGCCGAAAGCCGCGGGAGGAAGGATTGCCGGAGTTCGGCAGGAACAAATGGGCCGCGTTAAAGTCCAGCACGTAGATATCGAGTGGGACCAAGTGTAAGTGTATCACATCCTCCACGGTGAAGACGAGTTCTCGCGCACCGAAGAGGTAAAGCGCATGCGCGCGGCGATGGGGGACCCACAGTTCGCCGACCTGAATACCGTCGCGTTCGACGGTCGCAAGGTCCTGTTGGGGGAACTGGCGCACGCTTGCGATGCCATGCCCTTCCTCACAGACAAGCGACTCGTCATCGTGGACGGTTTGCTGACGCGCCTGGAACCGCGACGCAGAAAAGCAGAAAACGAATCCGGCGAAACGGTGGAAGAAGAGGTCAATCCGGACCTGGCGAAGGATCTCAAGGATTACCTGGCACATGTGCCGGAATTTACAGATCTTGTCTTTGTCGAACCCAGGACCCTGGCGAAAAACAATCCCGTCTTGAAGCAAGCAGAAGAAGACAAACGAAAAGCCCGGGTGCATGTGTTCCCCGTGCCAGAATCGAGAGACTTGCCGGGATGGATTCGAACGCGGGTAAGCGGTAAAGGCGGCAAGATCGAAACCGCGGCGGTCGAAGAGCTGGCGGCTCACGTCGGCTCGGACTTGCGTCTGTTAGACAATGAAATCGACAAACTGCTGACGTACTGCGGCGCAGAACCGGTGCGCATAGAGGATGTGCGCACGCTCGTCGCCTCTGTGCGCGAAGCGAATATCTTTGACCTGGTGGATGCCATCGGCGCGCGGCAGACGAGCACTGCCATGCGCCTCTTGCATGCTCAGTTGGACCAGAATGCAGCCCCGCTCTATCTCCTCTCGATGATCACGCGGCAATTCCGGATGCTGCTACAAATCCAGGACCTCAAAACGCGAGGTCTCAATCCCGCCGCGATCCGGGAGCAGTTAAAACTCCACCCTTTCGTGGTCGAAAAGACCTCCAGGCAGGCGACGAATTTTACCCTGCCCCAATTGGAGGCGACCTACAGGAAACTCCTCGAAACTGACCTGGCAATCAAGACCAGCCGCAGCGATCCAATCGTCGCGCTGGACATGCTGGTCGTGGATTTGACATCATAAAAACCCTGCGGCACTGCAGGGTTTCCCATTTCACGTCTCCTGCCATTGGAAGGTTGCGTTATTCGTCGCCGACGATCTTGAAATCGCGCGGCGCGCCCGGCGGTGGCGCGCTGGGCGGCAGATAGAATTGACCTTGGTTGAAATTGTAGGGCGACGCCGGCTGCTGCGGTGGAGCGATCACATATACGGGCGGCGGTGAGTAGGCGCGGCCTGCGTAGGGACCGCCACTTGGTTCCTCTCGCCATTTTTGAGGGTTCCGGTCGCGCGTGGCGGAAAGAATGAATCCAATGGTGACAGGGATGCTCGCGCTGATCCCACACAGCGCGCCGACGACGACGGCCATCGCTTCTTCTGAGAGCCGGTTGGCGATGACAAAAGCAAATGTGACGGCAAAGGCAATTGCGACGA
>JBLMXX010000107.1:0-12016 GCA_050257995.1 Acidobacteriota bacterium
AGGAGATGCTGTCTGCTTCGTTCTATCCGGGGATCATGGAGCCCGCCAAAATAGTCGGTAATGCGAGCGGTGGGAGCTTCCGACATGGCTACACCTCTTTCTAGCGTAGCCATTATCCCACATAATTGTTAAGATGCGATTGCCCTAACCACAATCGCATTCTTACGCGAAAAGCATTTGCCAATTGCGGCAAATGCTTTCACCCTGTTATCAACCGCGCCCAACCTTTTCCGTCAACTTGGGAAGCACCTGGTACCAGTCGCCGACAATGCCATAGTCGGCGATTTTGAATATCGGTGCTGCTTTGTCCTTGTTGATCGCCACGATCCATTTCGAGGCCAGGATGCCCACGGTATGCTGGATTTGCCCTGAGACTCCCACCGAGAACAAGAGGCGTGGTTTGCACTTTTTACCGCTGATGCCAACCATCCGTTCCTCGCCCAGCCAGTGGTAATCCGCCGAAAGCGAACGCGTACAGCCAATCTCGGCTTTGAGTGCTCTCGCGAATGCTTCCGCCACGGCAAGATCTTCCTGCTTTGCCACGCCCTTGCCGACGACCACCAGCGTTTCGGCACTCTCAATATTGGCCGTCGCCGCCGCCTTGGGCTTGCGCTCGACGACCTTGACGCGGGGTTCGCGCAATTTCAGGTCTACGTGCGCCACTTGACCCGAGACCGGCTGGCGGCTGGCTTCAAAAGTATTCGGCATGATCGTGATAACCTGACATCCGGTCGAAATGACGTCAGTGGCGATGGTATTGCCGCCGAGGGCGTACCGTAGGACCGCCACGCCTCCATCCTGCGGCGTCAGGCCAATGGCGTCCGTCACCGCGCCGCACCCAAGTTTTTGCGCGAGCCGTCCTCCCAGTTCCTTGCCGCGCCGGGTCGAACCGATCAAGATCAGCGTCGCACCGCTCGCCGCCGCGATCTGGGCAAGCGCCTCCGCGTACACGTCGGCGCTGAAGGTTGCGAGAGATGCCACATCACTCGAATATACCGTTTGCGCCCCGAACCCGAAATACTCCTGCGGGTCGCCTTTGCCCAAGAGCGCAGCAACTGCCGTTCCCAATTCGCGCGCCTTGCTTAACAACTCAAATGCAACCGATGGCTGCTCGGAGAAAACCAGAATATTTCCCATTCTACAGCGCTCCTTCCTTCTGCAGCGCTTTGATCAGTTCGTCCACGGTCTTGTCAGCATCGCCCTCAAAGAGGACTTGCTTGCGCTCTTGTTCCGGTGCCAGGTTACTAAGCGTCTTGACGACGGGTGCGCTCGCGCTCAGCCCAAGGTCGGCAGGCGTCATATTCTTGATCGGCTTTTTAGAAGCCCGGAGGATGGCCGTCAGCGGAGGCAAGCGGGGTGTGTTCAACTCGCTCGTCGCCGAGACGACCACAGGCAACTCGGCTTCCACCACCTCTAATGCATCTTCAAGATCGCGGGTGGCGCGGATCCGGTTGCCTTCCACTTTTAGCTCGCGGACGTAGGTAATCTGTGCAAGATCCAGCAACTCGGCAAGGCGGCTAGTCACCTGCCCCGAGTAATTGTCTGCCGACCCCTCACCCATCAGAATCAGGTCGAATGTGCCGATCTTGCGGACGGCCGCCGCGAGCAACTGTGCCGTGCCGGCAGAGCCACTGCCGGCGAAAGCGGGGTCCGTAAGGATGACGGCTTCATCCGCGCCCATCGCCAACGCCTCGATGATCAAGTCTTTGAGCTTGGCATTGCCCAAGGCAAGCGCTATCACTTTTCCGCCTTGTTTTTCTTTCAGGCGGACGGCTTCTTCCAGCGCGTTCTTTTCAAACTGCCCGAAAATAAAGGGCGCGCCTTCGAGGACCGGCTCGCGGGTTTCACGCTTGATTCGGATCTGCTGGAGGTCCACCACCTGCTTCATGCAAACAATAATGTCCACGAGTCCTCCGTAGTAAGTATAAAGGTAAACAGGCAAACCAGGAGGAAAATGAAACTGTTTACCTGGGTACTTGGTTACCTGTTAACCTGCTCACCGATATCACCCAAATCGATACTGCACACCTTGCCCGGCACGCGGATAGTGCCAGCTCAAGGCATCACTGCGGCACGCGACGACACAGGTGCCGCATTCCAGGCATCCATCGTGCTCGACCTGCACTAGCCCGTCCGCTCCCAGCGTATAGACTCGAGCCGGGCAGACAAAGGTGCAGAACTTGACCGTGCATTTTGTCTTGCAGACTTTGTGATTGATCGAGATATGGCTTTCGGGATCGACCTTGTAAACGTCGAGCCCAAGTTTCGGTTTTACATTAACGGGCATCGAAACTCCATCGTCGCTTTTCACTATGCTTGGTTTGGCAATCCTTCAGGGCTTAGACTCTCAGCATTCCCAGGGCATCCCGGATGGCATCCACGTTCCCGAAACTCTTGAGCGCCTCGCGTAACGCCGTGGACGACAACTTTTCCTTCGGCTGGTCGCCGATCCAGAACATTTTCTCAAAGATGCTCGTGATCGCTTCGGGGTATTTGCCGAACATGCGCGGGTTGTCCAGCACGTCCAGCATACTGCGGAAGGTTTGCAGGTCTTTGATCACAAAACTATCCCGCAAGTACTGTTCATAGATGCCGAGCGACACGCCGCTGAAATCGCTCTTGGCTTTCGCCTCTTTGATCGCCCTCGCCGCTATAGCGCCGGACGCCAGCGCAAAATCCATCCCGCGCACTGTAACGCCCATGTTGAGGGCGAATCCCGCCGCGTCCCCCACGAGCAGAATGCCGTCGCCCACGAGACGTGGCATCGCATGGATGCCGCCCTCCGGTATGACGTGCGCGGAATACTCGACCGTATTCCCGCCGTCGATCAAGGGCGCCACTTCGGGACGTGCTTTGAGGATTTCCATCAAGTCAGGCGCCTCAACGCGCGGCGCGTGATGCATCAGCGCCTCGATGCCGACGACCATCCCGAGCGATATGCTTTCGCGATTCGTGTACAGAAATCCGCCGCCAATCATCCCCTGCGTGATCGATCCAAAGAACAACTGCGCCGCACCTTCGCCCGCGGCGACTCCAAAGCGGTCTTCGATGGTCTTGGGCGGCAGTTCGATGATTTCCTTCACACCCAGTGCAATATGATGCGGGTTGAGCGGACCCCGCATCTTTGCTTTTTCGGCGGTGAAAGATAGGACTCCATCTGCGGCGACCACCACGTCACATAACAATTCGGAATCCGTCGCCTTCACCCCGACGACGCGCGTGCCGTCATAGATCAGGTCGTCCACCTTGTTCTTGGAAATCGTGAACGCGCCTTTTTCGCTAACTTTATCCGCCAGCCATTGATCGAATTTGGCGCGCAGGACGGTGTAGCTGGGTCGGGGCTCTTGGCGAAATTTGTCGCTTGAAAATTCTACGGTCGTGGCGGCATGCTCGGAGAGAACGCAGAGTCTTTCCTTGACCACAGGTCGTTCGAATGGGGCATCATTCCAAAAATCGGCGGGGAAAAAGGGGCGCACGGGGTTGAGGTACAGGCGTCCCCCCGTGACATTCTTACTCCCCGGAAAGTCGCCGCGCTCGACGACGATCGTTTCAATCCCTGCATCAGCCAGAAAGTAGGCAGTCGAGAGCCCCGCCAACCCGGCGCCGATGACGACAACGTCAACTTTATCTGCCATAGGTATGGGATTTCAGATTGCAGATTGCAGATTGCAGGTTTTAGACTTTAATCTGCAATCTGCAATCCTAAATTTGCAATTATTTGTATGGGATGGAAACGTCGCCAATAAACTCGCGCCCGATGATGATGCGCATGATGTTCGCGCCACCCTCGGCGCCGACCACGTAGGACATGACGCCGCGCATGAGCATTTCGAGCGGAGTTTCTTTGCTATACCCGAGCGCGCCGTGGTACATCATGGCGTGCTTGGCGATGTCAAGGGTAAGCAGTGGAGCAGTGAGCTTGCAGATCGCGACATTCGAGTTGATCTCTTTGCGGGTGACCGATGAGGGGTCCTGGTAGAATTGGTCGACCAGCCAGGCAGATTTCAACAACTGGTTCATCAGCATCTGCATTTTGGCATAGTCGTCCGCGATTTCGAACGAGATGCCTTCGAACTTGGCGAGCGGTTGCCCAAAGAGCACGCGCTGTTTGGTATATTCCGCACTGATTTCCAGGGCGCGCTCGCCGCCACCAGTGCATGCCGCGCAGACCAGGATCCGGGCGGCATTAAATCCCTCCATATTCACGTAAAAGCCACGGTTTTCCTTGTCGAGGACATTCTCTTGGGGAATCTCAACATTCTTGTATGCAATGCCTCCGGTCGACAGTCCCATGCGACCCATGTCGTCAAACAGCGTGGTCGTAATACCCGGCGCATTTATCGGCACGTACGCGAACGTCATACCCCGGTTGCCCAGTTCGGGTGCAGTGCGGAATAGAGTCAGATGACCGCCGCCCCTTTTCTTGGATTCAGTGACACCGCTGATATAGACTTTTTCGCCGTTGATGACATATTTGCCGTCTTTTTTTGTCGCCGCCGTCTTGATATTAGCGAGGTCCGAGCCGCCGCCCGGTTCCGTCGTGCAGATGCCCAGGAACCACTCACCTTTGGCAACGTGGGGGAGCACCTCTCGCTTGACTTGTTCCGAGCCGTGCCGCGCGAGCAAATAACTCCAGCCAAGGTTGAGCAGGAAATAGACGGGGAGTGACATGGACAGTTCAGCCCGGCCAATTTCGTGTACTGCAATCATCGCGTACACCATTTCCTCGCCGGGGTTTGCCGTTCCACCGTACTCTTCAGGAATCGTCACGCCAAATAAACCGAGATCGACCATGCCCTGAATAATCTCTTCGGGAACACCCTGGGCTTTTTGGTCGATCTCTCTGGCGCGCGGCGCGATATTCTTCTCGGCAAACTCTCGAACAGTACGCTTGAACAACTCTTGCTGGGGTGTCAGTCTAAAATCCACGTGACCCTTCCTCCTTTGGAAATATGGGCATACCTGGGATCAAAGTCGCACCTACAAACTCCATTATACCAATCCATAACGCTTGTGTCAAAAGCGTCACAAACTCAACCCGCGCAAATCATACTTTTTGTCCCTTCACATAGAGCACTGGGGCGGGCAGATGTAGTCCATCTGTTCGGAAGAGAGATCGTAACTGCGACAAGTATTCTTCTTTAAACCTCTCGCGCGTCTCGGGAGGCATGCGGTAGATGGCGGCGCGTGACGCGAGTGTCAGTTGAAATCCCCACCAGTCCTCTTCGGCAGCATAGACGATATCATGAGTCTCGCTCATTATTTCCACGTTGCCATAGCCGGCATCCGTCACGAGCGTCTCGATTTCCCCCAGGGCATACGCCACTTTTTGCGGCATCCGGACTTCGACCCCATACTTGCGCACTTGCTCGGCAAAGATCTTCCAGGCGGGATCGAAAGGCGCTTTGCCCCACATCGTCAAACCTAATAACCCGCCCGGCCGTGTGACGCGATACATTTCGCGCAGCGCGGCTTGCATGGACGGGAACATAAAGAGAGCAAAACCGCAAGTCACAATGTCAAACGCACCATCCGCGAACTGCAACTGCTCCGCGTCCATGCGTCCCAGTTCAAAATTCGATAATCCGCTCGCACGTGCGGCGCGATCTGCCTCTGCCAGCATCTCATTCGATAGGTCAACCCCGATCACGTGCCCCGCTACGCCCGCTTGCCGAGCGGCGTAGATCAGAACCGCGCCCGTCCCGGTTGCCACGTCGAGCACGCGCGCCCCGGCGGGAATGTTCATCCATTCGACCAGCCGCGCGCCAAATTGCCTGAAAAGAGCGGGACCCGCTCGGTCGTAGCGCGGAGCGGCGCCGTCGAAGATCTCCTCAACCAACTGCTTGCTTGCGACGATCGGTTCAGCCATTCCTCACCTCACTTGATTTCAACCGTTCCTATCTCAACCGGCTCACCTAGCATTTCAAAATCCGACTGGCGGTACATCCCGACGACGAGGCGATAAAGACCCGGCGCTAGATTCGGGGGCAGCGCTATCGCCTGCTCATCTCGCAGATTCTCGCCAATTCCCCACAGCGAAGTCGGGTAGAAATCCCCTCCGGCTTTGTGGTCGTCGCCCTGGGCGACCTTTTCATTGCGCGCGTCGACCAGGTGAACGAACGTCACAAAGTCGTCGTCCAGATTGGTGCGTGCCTGCCAGTAGATGGCCACGCGCAGGCGGTGGGTACCGATCTCCAGATCATACCCGATGATGCGCACCTTATCTGCTAGCACCTCAGCGCTAGGATACATCGGCTGCGTGTCGCCGGAGCGTCCCAATATGCGCACGAGCGGCGGTCCGGAAGACAACAGGTTATACTTGATTTCCATGCCGGGCATGGACTTTACGAAAAACACCGGACGGTCAGTGTCTAGCACGCTGTCGGTCAATCGGGAAATGTTCGCATACTGGGCAGCAGGAGTGATAAGCGGGAACAGTCCCAGCACGTCGCGCCGAGTGTTTTCGACATACTGAATATACCACAACGGCATCATTTCGTCGCGATCATTCGAAATCAATATCGCGTTCTGGGGCGCAGAAAAATTGAGGATACGGGTCCATTGCTCCCGCGCTTGTGTTTCCATACTCCGGTCAGAAGCAGCAAAATTGAGTAGAAATTGGGGAATGATAAGGCACAGAAGGCAAACGACGCCAAAAACGCCCGACAGCCGCCGGTAACTTGCCACGGATCCAATCGTCTGGAGGGCAGCCGCAATCGCGACTCCGATCCAGATTGCCCACACGAGATACGCCGGGATATAATAGTGGAAAATGTCGCCGATATGATACATGGAAGCGAACATTATCACGCTGACCAACCCCAACCCTAGTAGAGCGAGCCGTTCCCATTGCCTTCGCCAGACCATGACTCCGAACCCGGCGATACCCAGTATCATGCCAACGGCGCCGAATTGGTCCAGCAACGCCTGCGGCACTCCCGCGAGCCGAGCGGCGCTGACGGCATCCCAGCCCAACTCGGTTTGAAACACTCGCCCAAGAACATAGTTCACAAAGCCGGTGGACGAATTATCGTACAGTACAATCGCGCGATTGGGTCCCAGGTCAAGTGCGGCGTAGGGGGAGACAGGAGCGCGCAGCGGGATATAGAGATAGAGAAGCAAGGGTGCGAGAAAGCAAAAAATGACAAGTAGTACGTAATACGGAATACGGGTTCTGGAATTTGGTTGCCAACGCCATGGAAAATCAAGTCGCATTCGACGGGCGGCGAGCAAGAAGAAAAGGGCGAATGCCAAAAGCCACAATATGATGGTGCGATGGTGCGTGAGCGCCAATCCGTAGACAAATGCAAATACGGCAGCAACTCGACCCCGCGGGTTTTCCTGCCAGCGCAACGCGAGAAACAAGAGCAGGGCGAGGAAAAGGGCATTCAGATCATAGGTTTCGGCTGCACTCGCGTCGTACCAAAAGGTACGCGTCAGTGCAAAAGAGCCCACGGCAATGCCTGCCGCCATCCGTTGTCCCGTAACCTGGTGGATCACCAGGTATAGGACGCCCACCGCAAACGCCGCCGTAATCGCGGTAAAGAGATTGAGCCGGTAGGCAGGGTTCCCCAGCGGCACCAGGTGCTGAAACAAGCCGCCGAGAATCAGGTAAAGCGGGTAGCCCGTTGGATGCACAAAGGAGAAATTCCACGCGGCAAACTGAAACTCGCCCCCGTCGGCATCGACAACATCGGGTGCGAGCGTTCGGAAATATAGGACAAACGCGGCTAGCGCGAGGAGGACTGCCAGGATCAGGTTGCTGACAGTGCGTCGACCGATGTATCCCTCCACCGCGTTTGGGGCTTGAACGGGCTGCTTCATTTTTTCTCGATCGTAATCTCGCTCACGGCTGCGGCGAGTGTCCGCTCGTCTGTCACGTGCCCTACCGAAATGAAACTAGCACCCTCATTCGATTGTTCCACAGCCGTGCCGGGCGCAGAGCCCTTGACGCCGATGAGCGCGTGCGAGCGATTGGGGGTCTGCCGAATATCCACCTGCGCGCCGAGGGAACGCAGGGCAGCAACCGTCTTATCCCCCAAACTAGCCGCCACTTGCTCCTGCGACGCCACGGCGACAATATAGCCGTTTGGAATTTCCGCGATCAAGTCGGTTAGGTTACGCGATTGCGATCGATCATCCGCGGTGTTAAAGACTCTCCTATCCACGACCCGGCCGCTCCTGGGATCCACGATAACGACATTATAGCCTCGCCCCAATAAAGATTCTTCGCGCCCATTCACCCGGATGGAGCCCAATGCCTCTACAGAGTCCGCGGCAGGTTGCCCGGCATTAACGACAATATCTACCGGGCTGGTCGCTCCCGTTGCCCCAATCCCAAAGTTCGCGGGCATCACATCGCGGGGACGGGCAGCGTAAGCGAATTGCAGTGTTAGGTCGTTGAGACCGGTGTGAAGCACCCGCGCGGGGACAGTCGCCGAATAGGTCCCCCAGGCGCGTCCCAATTCGAATTTCTCAACGGGCTCTCCATTGACCAGCACCTGCATCGTCTGCACGGGTGACTGAGGATATAGAAAGGGCACTACGCGGAGCGTCACCTGGTAATCCGCCACCTGGCGCAGCGGGAAGAGCACTCGTGCATTCTGCCGATTGGCCCAATTGATCGAATTCCCGAGAAGCGTTTCGTCACGGTCCCAACCTTCCGCCTGGTATAGGTGCGCCTCCGGTTTTCCGAAACCGATCTCTAGTTTCGCCGGGAGAGGCACCTGGTCGACTCGATACGCCACAACTCCATCCCGTTCATAAATCTTAGCGCCGAGCGGCAGCACGTTTCTCACGTACTCGGCGACAGCGTCCCGCGTGTCGCTGTACGGCGGGCGACCCGGGATTGACGGTTGAATCACTACGTATCGAACATCGAAGAAGGACAACAGCGAGGAAGCGCTCGCGCGGTCCTGGGCAACCACCGCATCCGGCACCTCGCGATAGAATTCCAATTCGGTCAATGAATGGAATAGTGAGATACGGTCAAAATAATCAAAGAGAAACGGCGGGTTGCGCTGGATATTTCCCGAGAACGTGAATTTGTTGGAGACGCTCTGATAGTACTGCGCCCGCGTATCCTCGGCGCCCAGTTGCCCGAACGAGTTGCGCCAACCGAGGGGCAACGTCAGAACTGCAAAATCGCCCGGCTCGCGCGCGATCTGTGCATACACCTCCGGAACGCGTGCGTCAGTAAGCGGCAGAGGCATGGCAGCATGCTCGAATAATATCGAAATCAGCAGAACGGAGCCTACGATAAATCCGCCGATTCGTCTTGTCGACGGCAGCGTCTTTGAATCTATTCTCTGAATCACCCAAGCGATGGCAAACCCGACCAGCACCGCGAGCGAGACCATGACCAATACGCTGAACCGGTTTGGCACGCGATTTTCTCTGAGCAGTGGAATATAGTGGAGGAGGAGAAAGGGAAGAGGAAAGGTGACCTGCAGATTGTCGAAATCAAACACCGACTGCCCATTGATGTGGAGGAGGGGACCCAAACTGAGTACCGCAAAGGTAATGGCGCTCGCCGCCCAAACCTTGAGAGTCTTCCAGTACCGTGCAGCGCCCACCGCCGCCAGCGCGAGGGTGACGTATCCAAGAAAAACCGTGTTAACATCAATAAAGCGCGAGTTACCCTGCCGCACTTGACTCAATTCTTGCACCCAATGGCGGTCGAGCGGATGCAGGCTCGTCGGAGTCGTAAAGCCAAAGAGGTCTACCAGCAATCGTTCGGCGTGTCCCCAGCCCGGTAACGTATAGCCGCTGGCAAAGATTTCGGAGAGGGTCGGAATGAGCAATGGTGCGAACAGAATCGCCGCCGTCGCACCCAATACGACGAGTCGGGCGAGCGTGGCACGCCGGAAGACCTGCCGCCATGCGAAAAGGAGGAATACTAATGTGAATAGAAAGAGCAGTACGCCGTCGGTGGTTTCGACGTAGAGCGCCAGAGCGGCAAATAGCCCCCCCAGCAGTGCATTGGACCATGCAGGGTCGCGGACCGTCTTGACAAGAAACAAGATATAGAACGGAATCCATTCCGTGGCGACGACGTTATAGTGACCCAGCGACGCATACACAAATCGGTTGGATGAGAAAGCAAATACCGCCCCGGCTGTGAACGCGGCGAAGGTGGACATTTGCAGAGCCTGCGCTTGGCGGTCCGTCCTGGACTCCCAAGCGTGCAGCAAGTATTGCACGAGCAGAAACATTCCGTAGCCGCTCATGACAAAAGCAAATAGCAACTCTGCATTGCTTGCCGGGATCAGACCGAACAGTAACTGGAGCGGCAGTCCGAGCAGGACGTGCACGAGCGTGAAAGTATAGAGGACGAGTGAAGTACCAATGGGATAAAAGATATAGTTCGTCTGAAAGGGGTCGGTTCCCAAATCAAATAGGGCATGCTTGAACCACCAGTTGTTCCACACGTAACCATATTCGTCCATCGACCAGGTCGTCGTTCCGGGGACGTGGTCGCCGAATTGCAACACTAGCGGGTATGTCATCACCAGTGCCAGGACGAGATATAGAATCAGAACAATCCCATTGCGTTTTGCCAAGAAAATCCTCTGCTCGCCGTTCATTGACCGCTATTCACGGTCCCTGTAAGGGAATAACCGGCGACTGCCATTTCGCCTCGCCGCGCGTCAGTTGGACGGTGAATGCCGTGGCATCCTCTGGAATATCGAATGCATACCACTCGACGATGCTATCTCCAACCGCCCATTCCAAAGGAGGGACGCCAAACTTGTGCTTGTCCTGTGTAACTTGGGAGCCGCGAGCTTGTGCCATCGAGAGGACTGCCTGCATATCGTCACGCTCTTCAGCCCGCCTTGTGACCCGCCAGTATAACGCTATCCCGCTAGGCTCGTCAGTGAAGCGCGAATAGCCGACCAACTTGATAAAAGGATTGAATGACACGTCGAGCACTTGCTGAGGCGCGGCGCTGGCACCCAGCCGCACCGCCGCCATGTACTTGCCCTGCTCTTCTGGCACGGCATCCGGCGCGAGGCGCGCCAGCCATTCCTCAGGAGGAGTCTGGTCGAGTACCCAAACGTAGACCGGGTTAATATCGCCAGAACGCGAGACCAGCGCCGTGTGCGCGTCAAATTCCTTGATGCGCCCTGCCGGGTCCACGTACCGAGTCGTGGGCACGCGCCGCCCCAACAGCATCTCTGTCGGCGGCCGGTACACCAGACTAGAGATATAGATGGGACGGTCGACAGGCTGGCGCTGGAGGAACTCGGAGACCTCTGCCATATCCGCATCAAACGCGAGCGGCAGTTCCGGCATATTTGCCCATGCGACAAAATAATCATATGCCGTCCACACGGTACTGCCCATCAGCGTCAGTCCAATCAGGCCGGTGGCAACCCGGTACCCCGACAGACTTTGCCGCTGCTGTGCCTTTTCCAACACCCATTCCATGGCGAGCGCCGGGAAAACAAAGATACCCGGCACGACCCCCAGTGCGCGCACCGCTTTGGGGATCATGTCCGCCGTAAGGAATGCCGGAACGAGCATAACGGCAAACCACAAAAGCAAGAAACGGTATGCGGAATGTCTCCAGCGCGTGAAGGCAATGACAACGCCGGCGAGGAACCATGGAGCGACCAGCAGATCGAAAACCGGCTTGCCCGGGAGATTGTAATGCTTGCTCTGGTAGCCCGCGCCGGGCACGATGAATTGGGCCAGATTCCCGGTGACGCTTTCTGCGAGAGCGGCCGCCGGCGAAGCGGCATCAAAGACCGAAACGCTTTCAAACCGCCGGCTAAACTGGACCGGATTTTGAAGAAAATAGACACCCAGCGGAAGCATGACCAGGATGGCAGCTAATCCTGCAACCACCAGGCCACGCCACTGCCACCCTGTGGTCGAGATCTTGGGAAACCGCGACAGGATGAACTCGACGGCGAAAAACAACGCGATGAACACTCCGACAAAACGCCCCGGGGAATAGGTATAGATCGCCAGCCCCAACGCTGCCCCTGCCGCCGCCCAGGTCTTCAAGTTT
>JBLMXX010000108.1:0-2659 GCA_050257995.1 Acidobacteriota bacterium
AGATGCCCAAGGGCTGCCCGTTCTACGCGCGCTGCAAGTTCCGTACCGATAAATGCAATGAGCAAAACCCACCGTTGGAACTGGTCGCCGTCCGCCATTCCACGGCGTGCTGGCACTGGCAGGATGTTCAGAAGGCGCACGCCGCGGGTTCGGCAGAGCCGGTGGGTCGTGTCCCCGAAGTAGCATAAAGGTTGTTTGATCACTAGAGCAGGAGTCTCTCAAAATGGCAAATAATGGAAATCAAATGCTGCTGCAAGTTAAAGGTTTAAAAAAGTATTTTCCGATTACGCAGGGGATATTGATCCAACGCAAGGTGGCGGACGTCAAAGCCGTGGATGGATTGGATTTCGATATCGAGCGCGGCGAGACGCTAGGACTGGTGGGAGAATCCGGCTGCGGCAAGTCCACCACGGGCCGCACTATCTTGCAGTTATACCGCCCTACTGCCGGCGATGTGTTCTTTCAGGGCAAAGACCTGGCGAAACTGCAGGGCGAAGAACTGCGCAAGATGCGCCGCTATATGCAAATGATCTTTCAGGACCCTTATGCGTCGCTCAACCCCCGCATGACGGTCGGCGACATTATCGGCGAGCCGCTGGAAGTGCACAATATCGCCAAAGGCAAAGAAAAGAAAGATCGCGTGCAAGAACTGCTGCAAATCGTCGGGCTTAACCCTTACTTTATCAATCGCTATCCGCACGAGTTCTCCGGCGGTCAGCGCCAACGCATCGGCGTAGCACGCGCTCTGGCGGTGAATCCCGATTTCATCGTCTGCGACGAGCCGATCAGCGCGCTGGATGTTTCCATTCAAGCACAGATCATTAACTTGCTGGAAGAACTGCAGTCAAAATTCAACCTGACCTATCTTTTCATCGCGCACGACCTGTCCGTCGTGCGGCACATTTCGGATCGCGTCGCCGTCATGTACCTCGGCAAGATCGTCGAGCTGACGGACCGCACCAGCCTTTACAGCAATCCACTCCATCCCTACACCAAGGCCCTCTTGTCCGCCGTGCCCATTCCCGATCCGGTCGTCGAGGAAAAGCGCGAGCGCATCATCCTGGTGGGCGACGTGCCGAGTCCCGTGAATCCGCCCAGTGGCTGCCGCTTTCACACGCGCTGCCCCCTCGCAATCGATATCTGCAAGCAGGTGGATCCGGAATTCCGTGACGTGGGCAACCGCCATTTTGTGGCGTGTCATGTGGTATAATCGACCGGGCTAGGCCGTTTGGATTTCACCTATGCCACCGTTACGCCTTTTTCCAATCTTTTAGGGTCGTCCAAATTAGACTCTGCTCCCTGAAGGAGGTGATGATCAGCACACCTGACGCTCGGTCGATATTTCCTTGTCGTGTTCGAAAACTCTGAAGGAGGAGAAGATGAAAAAGTACGTCGTGCTCGGATTAGTCGTCCTGGCCATGACCGTGCTGGTTGCGGCGTGTGCGGCCCCTGCGCCCACCCCGACGGCAGTCCCGCCCACAGCGGTCCCCGTGGCCACCGCCGCTCCCGCCGCGACCAGCGCTCCGGCGGCCACCGCTGCGCCGGCGGCCACTAAAGCCCCGGCGGCGACCACCGCGCCCACCCAAGCCCCCGCCCCCGCGGGCGTCAAGGTGCTCCGGCTGGGCCGCGTCACGTATCCTGATGTGTTGGACCCGCAAAAATCCTCGTACGGGATCGAGATCGAGTTCCTGAAGCTCGCCTACGAGGGCTTGCTGGCGATCGACGAGAAAGGCAACATCGGTCCCGGCAGCGCGGACAAGTGGACCACCTCCGCAGACGGCACCAAGATGACCTTCCACATCCGTGATGGGCTCGTCCGCTCCGACGGCACCGCCGTCACCGCGGCAGATTTCGAGTACGCGCTCAAGCGCGAGGTCGATCCCAACGTCCCCGACAAGCAGTACACCTCGATCCTGTACGATGTCAAGGGCGCCGAGGACCTCGACAACTTTGACGTCAAGAAGGGGTCGAAAGCCGACCTGGACAAGCTGTGGGCGAACTATGGCGTCAAGGCGCTCGACAAGAGCAACCTCGAAGTGACCTTCAAGAATCCCGTCGGCTTTTGGCAGTACATCGCCTACACCTGGGTCACCTACCCGACCGACAAGCGCCAGGTCGACAAGGATGCGGACAACTGGTGGACCAAGCCCGCCGGACACGTCGGCAATGGACCCTTCAAGGTCCAGTCGATGGAGCAAGGCAAGAAGATCGTCTTTGTCGCGAATGACAAGTACTGGCGCGGCAAGCCCAAGCTCGACCGCATCGAGTTGATCTACAACACCGACCAGACCGCCATCTTCGAAGCCTACAAGAAGAGCGAAGTCGACATGTACACCAATGTCGTGGCGGAAACCCTCGGCGCCATCAACTCCGACGCCACCCTCAAGGGCGAACTGATTCGCGTGCCGGCCGCCGTCACCATCGGTTTCGCGTTTAACATGCAGAAAAAGCCGTTCGACGACAAGAACGTCCGCAAAGCGTTCTCGGCCGCGTTCGATCGCGAAGGGTACATCCGCGACGTGTTGAAGGGCATCGGTCAACCGTACACCCGCTGGGTCCCGCCCGGCGTGCCCGGCGCCCAAGACAAGAAACCCGGCGTGCCGGCGTATGATCCCAAAGCCGCCGTCAACTACCTGGTTGCCAACGGCTATGCCGCCAA
>JBLMXX010000109.1:0-4640 GCA_050257995.1 Acidobacteriota bacterium
GTGCGCGGCAGATGCTGGGTACGTTATACGAAATACGCGCCGGTACGCCTGCGGGACCGCGCCAGACCGCCTACGTTCTCCTCGCGGCGGGGCAGTGGGAAACCCTGGCTTCCACGGACGCGACCGCCCGCAAGCAATTGGCAGAAGATTATTTTTACCTTGGGCTGGATGCCCAAACCCGGAGCGCATTTCCGGACGCGCAGTCCTATTTTGACAAAGCGGCGTCTCTGTCACCCGGCGGCGCCGGCCCACTCTTCACGACCGACCGGGCAACCGCTCAGCGGCGCTTGTTAAATATTGCTTGGGCACGCTCATTTCTAGACAAGGGCGATTTCTCCGGCGCAACGGAAAAGGCACGCCTGGCACTGGGAGAGACATTCATCCGGTCATTCTACCCTCCACCTTTCTACGTCACTTTTGCAGACGTTGCCATGTCTCCCAATTCGCGGGAGATGGTATTCCGGCTCGTGCCTTTCGCCAGCAACACCACGGAATTGCAGAATACCCTGAACGGGATTGTAGTGCCACTGAGCGGATTGGGTGTCGACCCAGGCATCGCTCCAATGCCCGACAGCTCTGACCTTACGCTGGAAATCACCGTCCGATTTTCTAACCAGTCCGAGCTGGATCAAAAACTCGCCGCTATCACGCAAGCCATTCCAGACCGTCCGGAATGGGCTTTGGTGCGCGCGGTCCTCTCCCCTCGCGCGCTGGCATGGAGTGCGCCGGGAGGATGGATCACCAACTCCAGCAGTTACCAGGAGCAAGTGGACCTATCGCCTGCCTGCGGCATCCTGGAAAAGCAACTGGAGAGCATCGCCCAAACCTTGAAACCCCTCGACAGCGCGCCCGCGACAGATACGGAATCACAGCTAAAGCGAGCATTGCTGAAAAATGCGCAGAGCGGATGGCAGCGCTCGCTGGCACAGGGACGCGTCCGTTATCGCGCCGGATCCGACGAAATGAATGTGGATGCGTGTGCGGCGCGCACCGTATCTTTCTCGTCCTCGTCACTGCGCATAGAATTTGTAGTGGTCCTGGCGGTGATCATGGGGGGATTACTCGGAATGGGGATTCTGTATGTGGAATGGTACAGAACGCGAACACGGATCAGATCACGCGGCAGATGAGCCCTTTTAGATACTCTGATTCGGGGAAGGACAACAGAATTGGATGGTCCGGCGCCTGCAGGAGCCGGGCAATGATTTGAACATCCTGCCCGGCGTCCACCGCCGCGCCAAATACGACTTTTTGATGCAAGTCCCCGCTGACGAGCCCCGAACATGAAAAGGTCACGAGGAGACCACCTGGCTTGAGCAGTTTCAATGCGAGCAGGTTGATATCCTTGTAACCTCGCAAGCCGGATTGAAGTTGAGATTGGGAGTAGACGAATTTTGGCGGGTCCAGGATGATCGTATCGAAGGATCTCCTCTCGTCGCGATAACGCCGCAGTACCTGAAATGCATCTCCCTCGACGAATTCTCCCCGAGTCTCAAATCCATTGAGACGCATATTCTCCTGCGCCAATTTGAGCGCATCGGCAGATGCGTCGAGGTTGATCACATGCACGTTCGGGTCTGCTGCACAAGCATAAACTCCGAATGCTCCAGTGTACGAAAAAACGTTCAGCACCTCGGGGACACGCGCGAGCGCTCCTGTTTTCCGGCGCCCACTTTGAAAGACAGCCACCCGTCTGCGATTCTCACGCTGGTCGAGATAAAAGCCTGTTTTGTGCCCGCGTTTCACATCCACCAGAAACCTGAACCCATTCTCGAGCGTCTCGATCAAGTCGGGCGGCTCACTACCGTACAAAACGCCGACGGACGCGGGGAGGCCTTCCTTTTCGCGAACGTCCACATCACTGCGCTCGTAAATCCCGCGCGGCTCCAACAGTTCCGCCAGGATATCGACCAGCTCTTTTTTTCGCATCTCTGCGCCAAGGGTCAGAAACTGCACCACGATCCAATCCGCATAGCGATCCACCACCAACCCCGGCAAACGATCGCTCTCGGCATTGATGATGCGATAGGCGTTCACGGCTTCGGGATCGATTAAACCATTGCGCTCTTCGACCGCGCTCGCCAAGCGCGCTTTGAGCCAGGCATGGTCAACTTGCTCATCGCGAATCCAAGTCCAGAGCCGTACCGCGATTTGAGAACGGGAATTGTAATAGCCACGCGCCAGCCACTCCTCCACCGAGTCGAACACGTCGACCGTATCGCCGTCATTCGCATCCTCAACTCGTGCGATGGCTCCGGAGAAGATCCACGGGTGATGGGCCAGAACGGGCTTTTCTTTGCCGCGTTTAAGCAAGATTCGTGAGACCATTGAAATTCAAAGTGGAAGAGGTGAGAGAGAGGTGCCTTGCCGCTCAGACGCGCAATTTCAGAGCCGCCGGGTGGATGCGGAATGTCGCCGCACCTTCACCGATCAGCTCGCCATCGGCTTGAATCATCATGCGCTGCCGTGGCAGTACGCGCACGATCCGGGCGCGATATTCGCTCACTTTCGCAAGGCTCAAGTGCGTCCCATTGTAGATCTTTGGCGTATTGACGAGGACTTCGAATGTGTTCATATCTCCAATGAGGACCACGTCCAAGAGTCCATCGTCCAGGGTAGCATTCGGTCCGACGCGCATTCCACCGCCAAAATACTGGCCGTTGCAGATGACGACCGAATTCACCCGTCCCTGTAACTTGCGGTCGTCAATACACAGTTCCACATCCTTGTTGCGATAAGTCGCGATCGTGCCGATCAGCGTGCTGAGGTATGGGAGTGTGCCGCCGCCGCGCTTGCCCCCTCTTTCAGTCCGCTCGACCACCTCGGCGTCAAAGCCCATCCCCGCGACGTTGGCAAAATACCTCGAGACTTGCCTGCCGTCGCGATCATAGTTCATCTCGGCAACGTCCAGCGGCAATATTCCCGTTGCGCGCGCGAGGTGTGTGGCAGCCTCCACCGCATCACGCGGGATACCCGCCGTCCGCACAAAGTCCGCGCCCGTGCCAGTCGAAATCACGCCGAGCGCTACCTCCGGGTTGGCGGCTTTGCCACCTTCGAGCAGCATGCCATTGACGACCTCGTTCAGCGTCCCATCCCCGCCCACCGCAACGATCAGATCGAATCCCGCCTTGAGCGCCGCTTGCGTGAGCTCGACGGCATGCCCGCGCTCTTGTGTAAAGGTCGCCTCATAGTGAAACCCCTCTGAGCGCAGCACCTCTTCAATTTGGGACCAGCGCCGAGACAACTTGCCACGAGCAGACACGGGGTTGACGATGAGTTTCGCGGTCACGGCTTATTCATCCCGTAAATTATCTTGAGACCTTTGAGAGTCAGACACTCGTCTACGATGTCGATTGACCGGGTCTCGTCAGCGATCAGGTGCACCATCTCGCCGGTGCCAATGACCTGCGATCCTGCTCCCAAATCTTTCCTAATGCGGGTAATCATCCCCTCGACCAGCGCCACATATCCGTACACCAAGCCGGCTTGAACGGCGCTTACCGTATTCTTCCCGATCGGACTCTTGGACGCCGGTGCCGCCAGCTCGACGCGCGGCAACTGCGCGGCGTGGGAAAAGAGCGCATCTGCCGAAGTCGTTAGACCCGGAGCAATCGCCGTGCCAAGGTAATCCCCCTCGGCACCCAGCGCGTCAAAAATGGTCGCCGTCGTACTGAAATCGATCACAATGGCCGGCGCGCCATACAGGTTCTTCGTCGCCACGGCATTCGATATCCGGTCCGCGCCCACTTCGTGCGGCGAGTCCGTCCGAATGTTGATGCCGGTTTTGACGCCCGGACCGACGACGACCGGCTCGAGATGGAGATGGCGCTGGCACAACTCATCAAAGGTCGAGGCCAGCGGCGGGACCGAGGACGCAATTGCACAGCCGTCGAACGGCATGCCGTTCGCGCCTTTTTGCCTAAGCAGTGACCGAAGGATCACGGCATACTCATCGGCGGTCCCGTCTACCCGGGTGGTGATGTGCCACGTGGAAACCAGTTCCTCATCCTTGTATGCGCCGAGAGTGATGTGCGTATTCCCGATGTCGAAAAGCAGGATGGTGGCCAATGTAAACTCCGAGACTCTCCAGGGATGCTATTGCAGATCCCGGCAAGCCGGGACACCGTGCAAACTCACAGCAGCGTCGACTGCGCGCACAATGGCTTGTGCGACGACCTCGGAAGCCGCATGCCCAATGGCGTTCACGTTCCCGGACTTGGCTCCCGTACTTAATACGAACAGCGCATCTCCGTCGTACAATGCGTGGGCAGGACGAATTGCTCGCGCGAGCCCATCGTGCGCCATCATCGCGATCAGGTTGGACTCTTCTTTGGTCAGTACCGCATCTGTCGCAACAACTCCGATCGTCGTATGGTCACGCGCAAAGGCAGATCGCCCCGCTCCGTTCATGATCGCGTTCGCGGAATCGAGCCATCCGCCTTCTGGCTTGCGTGTGCCGGCGATGATCTTACCGCTATGCGGATCGACCACATCACCGTAGGCATTGACAACGACTAAAGCGCCTACAATGATTCCCTCCTCCAACTGGCAGCTGGCGGTGCCAAGTCCCCCTTTGGTCGCGAATTGTATGCCAAATAAATGGCCCACGGACGCGCCGGTTCCGGCGCCCACGCAACCCT
>JBLMXX010000110.1:0-4865 GCA_050257995.1 Acidobacteriota bacterium
CGACCGGACGCAAGCCCGTGATGGCTTCCACCAATTCGCGCTGCCCGTTGCCTTGCACCCCAGCGATGCCGAGGATTTCACCCTCGCGGACTTGCAGACTCACGCCATTCACGGTAGTCAAATGGCGGTCATCTCTTACCTCCAGGTCTTGAAGGGTCAGGACCGTCGTGCCGGGACTCGGCGGCTCTTTGTCGACCTGCAAAATGACCTTGCGCCCGACCATCATTTCGGCAAGCATTTCCGAGGATGCCTCCGTGGGCGTGGTCGTGCCGACCATTTTCCCGCCGCGCATGACACTGATGCGGTCTGCTACGATAAGCATCTCGCGCAGTTTATGAGTAATGAAAACGAGAGACTTGCCCGCCACCGCCATCCCGGTCATGATCTCAAACAACTCGTCCGATTCTTGCGGTGTCAGCACCGCCGTCGGCTCATCCAGGATAAGAATATCTGCCGCACGGTACAGCGCTTTGACAATCTCTACGCGCTGCCGCGCCCCCACCGGCAAATCTTTGACGTATGCGTCCGGGTCCACATCCAGGCTGTATTGGTGCGAGAGGGCGAGAATGCGGTGAGCGGCGGTGCGCCGGTCGAGGGCGGAGAGGCGTCCCAAGAATTGGGTCGCCGGCTGGAGCGATTCCTGGCCGAGGATAATGTTCTCCGTCACGGTGAGCGGCGGCACGAGCATGAAATGCTGGTGGACCATGCCGATGCCCTGAGCGATAGCATCGTGCGGGCTCGTAATCCGGGTGGGGCGACCGTTCAGCAAAATCGTGCCTTCGTCGGGCTGGTAGAGCCCGTAAAGCACATTCATCAACGTCGTCTTACCCGCGCCGTTCTCGCCCAGCAGACCGTGGATCTCCCCGTGCTTCAGATCAAAATCTACATGGTCGTTGGCGAGAACACCGGGGAAACGTTTGGTGATACCCGTGGCCTGCAAAGCGAAGGATGCCCCGGCGGGCGCTTGGCGGGGCCCTCTTACCGGTGGCGAGGCTAACGTCATTGTTTCTCCTTGCATACCGTGCAGCGGCAAGTATTGAACGCCTGCCTCTACACGGGGGTTCTGCAAAATGGGTGCTGCACAAAGACCGTGCAGCACCCTTCTTCATGCTCGCTGATGCAGTCCCGTTCGCATTACGGCTTGTAGCCGGTCTGGATCGAACCACTCTTCAAGCCGGCCAGGGCCGTATTCACTTTGTCCTTCACAGCCTGCGGAATCTTGCTGTCCCAATCGTGATACGGGGCGAGTCCCACACCGCCGTTCTGGACATTCGCCGTGAATATCCCGGCTTTGGAGGAACCGTCCGAGACGGACTTTAGATAGTTGTAAACGGCGACGTCGACGTTCTTCGCCGCGCTCGTGATCAGAGCGTCTTTGACTTCGGGATAGGTGTTGTACTGGTCGACGTCCACGCCGATCGCCATCAGGCCCTTTTCCTTGGCGGCGAGCAAGCCGCCGTTGCCGGTGTTGCCGCCGACGCCAAAGACCACGTCGCAGCCCTGCGAGATCATGGACTGACCGGTCTCTTTACCCTTGGCGGGATCGGTGAACGAAGGGATGTAAACGTTCAACGCCTTGGCGTCCGGTTTCGAATACTTGACTCCGTTCTGGAACCCGACGACAAAGCGGACGACCGGAGGAATTTCCATTCCGGAAACCGTGCAAACCGTCCCGGTCTTGGTCATCCCGCCGGCGAGCACGCCCGCGAGAAAGCCGACCTGGTCTTCCTGGAACATCAAGCTGGTGACATTCTTCAACCCCCCGTCATCATAGCAATCTTTGACGGTATCGGGGCAGTTCTTGTCACCTTTGGTGGGGAAGTAGGCGTTGTCGATGATGGCGAATTTGATGCCGGGGTACTGCTTGGCTTTCGCCGCGGTCGCGTCACCCATCAAAAAGCCAACGGTGACGATGGCATCGTACTTTTCGGTCGCAAATTGATCGATGTTCTTCTCATAGTCCGTAGGCTGCTTGGATTCGATGAACTTGACGTCCATGTTGAAATCCTTGGCGGCCTTTTGGGTGCCTTCCCACGCCGACTGGTTGAACGACTTGTCATTCACGCCGCCGACGTCGGTGACGAGACCGATCTTTTTCTTCGCGCCGCCGCTGCCCGAAGGGGCAGCCGCCGGAGCTGCACAAGCGCCGACGACGATGGCTACGAGGACGAGCAGGGCAATGATCGTGAACACACGGGTACGCATTTCTTACTCCTCCTTGAATTTGGGAACTCTACAACGAGTCGATCCGTTCCATGAAACGAGTCGCTAATCACCTCCTCTCCGATGCGTTCGGCATTGAACGGTGATTATGCCTTTTGGTTTCGAAAGGCAAGAGGGACTAGGGGCTATAGTGGCACCTGCTACGACGCCTCTATTATATCGCGAAAATAAAGGGACAGCAAACCAAATCTCACCCTGCTATCCCAAAATTCCCAACAAGATCGTGAGTGAAATTATGCTGAGGAGGGTCGAAGCAAATACAATGCCGGTGACCAACTTGGGGCGCGCGTCGAATTCCACCGCCACGATGGAAGCCATGACCGCCGTCGGCATCGACGCCTCGACGATGCACACCGACCGCGCGACGCCCTGCAGCTGCATGACGTACGCCAGCGGAAACGCGAGCAGAGGCGCCAGCACCAACTTGGCAAACGTCGCCAGGCCGATGGCTACCCGATCGTTCTCGATGGTGACGTGAGCGAGCTCGATCCCCAGGATGACGAGCATCACGGGGACCGCCGCGTCCGCCGCCAGGTCAACCGATTTCATGATCGGATCGGGGACAACGACCCCTGTCAGGTTGAACAGCAGTCCAGCCGTCACCGCGTAGACCAGCGGCATTTTCAAGACATTGAGCAGCGCCTCCCGCACACCCGCCCGGCCCCGCGCGGCAATGAAAATAGCCAGGGTCTGCGTCAGGATGGCGCTTATGGTAAAATAGAGCGCTGCACGCGCCAGTCCTTCCTGGCCATAAGCGAAGAGGATCAACGGCAATCCGTAATTGCCCGCATTGACGAAGACGATGCCAAGACTAAAACCGCTTGCCGTCAGGCGGTCGTATCGCATGATCCTGGCGAGCACCCAGGCGAGCACGACCATCAAGAAACTGATGATGAGGGCAAAAGCCGCGATCGTGATGTACTCGGCGCTGAGCTTGGTCTTGTAGGCGGAGCCAAAGATGAGCGCCGGGGTGAAAAAATACAGCATCGTTCGCGACAGAGGACGCGCGTCCACGCCGAGGGTGCGTGCCAGAATAAAACCCGCCCCCGCCACCAGTACAATTGGTAGAATAATGTTGATCAGAATTGAGAGTAGGCCTTGTAACGACTGCATTGCCTCTATTATGTCAGCACTGATTGTAGGCTGACTACAATATACGGAGATTCAAGAAACAATGCAAATCGCGATTAGCCATGAACCCGCCCGGCTCATATTGATTCAGAGCGCGAAAGGGTTTATAATGCAGCTGTTCGACCTTATCGACCCGTGAGTTCGATTCTATCTAGCACAGCTTTTCGAGAGGCTGACGGATGGGCGCTCGTCGGGTTTTTTGTTGCCTTTTCATCGGATGGGATTGGCACCGGTTGTCTCGACGCGGCATACAGAGCGCCCGAGCGACCGGTGCTTCTTTTGGTGGGTAGCATGGGTCTGCGCCTCGCCGCGCGGGCGCCCGCAGTTGCAGGGTGTACAGGAAACCCAACGACCGCCATTCGAACAACAAGGAGACTAGAATGAGGTACCTCACATTGTTCTCACTGCTCGCGACAATGGGTTTGCTTGCTTGTCGTGCTACTTCGCCTACGCCAACGGTCACATCAATGCCTGCAGGCCCTTTTCAAGTGGTCGACGTCACCATCGTCGACGTGGAGAAAGGGATTGCGATCCCCGGGCAAACCGTCACAGTCGAAGGCGACCAGATCGCGAAGATTGGCACTCAAGTTTATCCTGCCATCTCGGGGCGAGCCCAAACCATCGACGGTCGAGGGCTTTATCTGATTCCCGGACTCGTCGATGCACACGTTCATTATCTCGAAGCGCCGCTATTCGGGCGCTTGATGATTGCCAATGGGGTCTTGCTCGTTCGAGACATGGGTATGCCAAACGATTACATTCTGAAACTGCGCGATGATTTGAACAAGGGTGCAACATTGGGACCTGAAATGGTCGCCACCGGCGCGATGCTCGATGGAGCAGAGCCCGTCATTCCCCCCATAGCGATCGGCATCAAGACCCCCGAAGAGGGCAGAGCAGCGGTGCGCCGACAAGCGGCTGCCGGCGTTGATATGATCAAAGCCTACAGCAAGCTCGATAAAGAGGTGTTCCTGGCGATCGTCGACGAAGCACGGAAATCCGGGCTCAAGGTTGTCGGGCATGTGCCGGATTCTATCTACATCGAAGATGCCGCCTCCGCGGGTCTGCAAAGCATTGAACACTTTTTCGGCTCCGAACGAGTCCTCGCGAAACTGCTGGGGCAGCCGGTCAATTTCGCTTACGCCGGCATGGGATCAGAAGCGGGTTATCTGCTCCGTCTGGGCGAGGTGGACCCGCAGGCACTGCAGAGTTTCTACCAACGGCTGCGCGCGAGCAATGTGACGGTCGTTCCGACAGTGGTCACGTTCAAGAACTGGCCCACTGTCGACGCGCTCGACCGCAAGGATCTGCCGAAGGGCGAATACATTTCGCAGAACCTTTTATCGATGTGGAAATCACAATGGGCCGGGCAGACCGAGATTCCTGACCCGATCTGGCAAAACTGGGCCAAGATGGTCAAGGGGATGAACGACGCCGGGGTACCGCTCATGGTCGGGACCGACCTGATGTGTCCCGGCGTCATCCCTGGCTATTCCGTTCACGAGGAGATG
>JBLMXX010000111.1:0-3054 GCA_050257995.1 Acidobacteriota bacterium
CGTTCGGCAAGGCGTTGAGCGCCGACAACAAGGCGACCGTGCAAAAGTTCATCGCCGGCATGGGCGATGGGAGCATCAACCTGTTCAAGGGTGCGATCACCTTGCAGGACGGAACGGTCTATGTGAAAGACGGCGCGACCGCGGCGCCCAAAGAAATCTGGTACCTGCCGCAATTGCTCCAGGGCATGACCGGACAGAGCGTGCAGACGAAGTAGGAGCGTAAATAGTACAACTGCCCTGGCGGGCGTTGCCAGGGAAACGTAATGCGTAATGCCCATTGTCATTGCGAGGGCGATTTTCGCCCGACACTTGCACCGCACTGCGTGCGTTGCAGTGCAGGTGAGCAATCCCCAACTCTGAATTGGGGACTGCTCATCTGCCCTGGCGGGATCGCAGATGCCAGGGTCGGCGGCAGCTTCGCTGCGCTCCGACTGCCGCCTCGCAGTGACAATGACGGCGCCCTGACTACAACCTATAGACCCTCTCAATGGCTTATGCGTCTAGAATTAAAGGGCATACACAAGTATTTCGGCAAAGTCCACGCGAACGACAATGTCAATCTGACGGTCGAATCGGGGACCATTTACGGACTGCTCGGCGAGAATGGCGCGGGCAAGTCTACGTTGATGAAGGTCCTCTCCGGCTTTATCCATCGGGATGCCGGGGAGATCCTCCTGGACGGTCGCCCCGTCGAGTTCAAGTCGCCGGCGGAGGCGATTCGCGCCGGCATCGGCATGCTGCACCAAGATCCGCTCGACTTTCCCCCGCTGCGCGTGATGGACAATTTCCTGTTGGGTCGCGAAGACGGTTTCTTGCAGGACCGTGCACACGCGCTGATCGACCTGAAAAAATATTCCGCCCAGTTCGGCTTTGATATCGACCCGGAAGCGCGCGTGAGCGCGCTCACCGTCGGCGAGCGTCAGCAGTTAGAGATCATGCGCCTGCTTTCACTGGGCGTAAAAATCCTGATCTTTGACGAGCCAACGACCGGCATTTCGCTGCCGCAGAAAGTCAAACTCTTTGAGACGCTGCGCCTCCTGGTGAAGGAAGGGTTGACGGTCATTTTTGTGACGCACAAGTTGCAGGATGCGGAAGAGTTGTGCATGCACGTGACGGTGCTGCGGCGCGGGCAGGTCGCCGGCGAGGTGGCGTGTCCCTTTACGTCCCAGCAATTGGTGCAACTCATGTTCGGGCAGCAACTTGCGACGAGCACTCGCGCAAACGTGGCGTTGGGCGACATCGCCCTGGAATTGCGGGGCGTGACGGTGGCGGATTACCGGCTGCGCGTGCCCGATATCGATCTCAAGGTGCGCTGCGGCGAAGTGATCGGACTGGCGGGGATCGAAGGGAGCGGACAGCGTCTGTTCCTCCGCGCCTGCGCGGGACTGGAGGCTCCGCTCACCGGCGATATCTGGGCCGACGGCGCGAAAATGACGCGGCAGCCGTATCGCAAATTCCTGGACCGCGGAGTTGCCTTTATGCCGGCGGGACGGCTGGAGGAAGGTCTCGTTCCCGGCTTGAACCTGACGGAGCACTTTATCCTCGCCGGGCGCTCGCGCGAGTTTTTCGTCAATTGGAGCAAAGCGGAGGAGCAGGCGCAGTCGAGAATCCAGGAATATAGCATCCACGGCGCGCCCGACACGCGCGTCGAGTCCCTTTCCGGCGGCAACCAGCAGCGCGCCTTGCTCGCGCTCTTGCATCCCGATCTGAACCTCCTTTTGCTCGAGCATCCGACACGCGGGCTGGACATTGAATCGACCATGTGGGTGTGGAACCAACTCTTGGAACGTCGGCAGCGCGGCTGTGCCATCATATTTGCGTCCGCCGACCTGGACGAAATCCTGGAATACAGCGACCGCATCCTGGTTTTCTCCGGCGGGCGGGTGGCGCGCGCTCTCAACGCGAAAGAGACTTCCGTGGCACAGTTGGGAGAACTGATCGGGGGCAAAGGGCTATGACGACGCGATCGGCGAGAATAACGGGCGCCCCGCGCCGCGCGTCGTCCTGGGGGACGAACCTGCTCTGGGGTCTCGGTCCCATCATTCTAGGCCTGGTTCTCACGACGCTGGCGCTGGTCGCGGTGGGTGCGGACCCCTGGCAGGCGTACCGCGTCATGTGGAACGGCGCGTTCGGGGATGTGGTCAAGATCGGCAACGTCGTCCTCGCGTGGGTGCCCATCCTGCTTGCATCGGTTGGCCTGCTCATCACCTTTACCGCGGGCCTGTGGAATATCGGCATTGAAGGGCAGATCGTATTCGGGGCGATCTTTACGACCTGGGCCGCGCGCGCGTTCGATCTGCCCGCGCCCGTCTTGATCCCCATCCTGTTCGCGGCAGGCGCGGTGGGGGGCGCATTGTGGGCGCTGCTGGCGGGCGTGCTCAAAACGTACGGGCACGTCCACGAGATCTTTGGCGGGCTGGGGCTGAATTTC
Organism: Acidobacteriota bacterium; assembly: GCA_050257995.1. Taxonomy (GTDB): domain Bacteria; phylum Chloroflexota; class Anaerolineae; order UBA4142; family UBA4142; genus JBLMXX01. The sequence goes on from JBLMXX010000111.1 coordinate 2,432, forward strand.
GTCGCCACCGGCATCACGCTCTACCTGATCCTGGGACCCTGGGCGCGCGCGGGCATCGCGTCCACGAGCGGCACCGAGTTGTTCCGTCCGAATGCGTGGCTGCCCACATTTCCCGGCGGGCTCGCCGTCGGTCCGGTCGAGATCATCGTCGCGCTGGCATCGCTCGTCCTGGTCTATATCGCGCTGCGCGGGACACTGTGGGGCTTGAAACTCAAAGCGATCGGCAAAAACATCCACTCGGCGTTCTGGCTCGGCATCCCGACGGGCCGCTATATGCTGGCGGCGTTCGCGCTCTGCGGCGCGTTCGCGGGAATGGCGGGAACCGTGCAGGCGATCGGGGTCTGGCACCGGTTGATTCCTTCGGTCTCGGGGGGCTACGGTTATCTCGGCATTCTGGTCGTGCTGCTCTCCGGTTTTCAAGCTATCGGGCTGCCATTCGTCGCCTTCTTTTTTGCGGCCGTCACCAAAGGGAGCGTGTCGCTTCCGCTCGACCTGCAGATCGACTCGGCGCTCGGCGGCGTCCTGCAGGGCATCATCGTCCTTCTCGTCGTGCTGAGCCAGGGCGTGCGCGCCCGCTGGCAGCGCGCCGGCGTGAGCGCGCGGATCGATTCGGCGGTGCTGGC
>JBLMXX010000112.1:0-6980 GCA_050257995.1 Acidobacteriota bacterium
AGCGAGAGCAAGACCGCCAGTGCGACCGCGCCCAGCGCGATGCCCAGCACGCTCCGCTCGGTACTCGTCGCACTCTCGCGGAGCATTCCACGTCTCCCCTGCACGAGGGCGACCACAGAACCGATCAAGCCCAGGATCGCGCCGGCGAGCATTAGGACCACGGGCACAAAGTCCGTGGCAGACTCGGGGTGGCTGAGCGAAAAGAGCGAAAACGGTCCCACCAGTCCCACCAGCGCCAGCGAGAGCACGGCGGCAAGCACGAGCGCCCAACGGCCAAAGCGCCACACCGCGCCGGCGACGAGCAGCCCGACAATGATGAACGCGAGCGCAAAGCCCAGTTCCTCGCCGGCGCTGCCGCCGGACAGCCCCAAAACCAGAATGACGACCCCCGTCAGCGCAACCAGTCCAAAGCCGAGCGCGGTGACACGCGCGTAAAAGGGCTGGACACGCTTCGCGGTGGCGGTGGCGTTCATTTGAATAGCGGTATTCATATATCCTCCTCGCGTAAAAGACTTGGAATAGGCACGTAAGCCTGTCGCGATCACTCGCGCGGTTACGCTGCCTGCCACAACAACAATCCGATGCCGATCAAGAGGGGCATGGCGTGATGCAAGACGGGAAAATAGATATCGCGCGGCGTGAGCCGGACGACCACGACGAACCACGCGACGTTCCAGACGACGGTCACCCAACCGATCCACGCCGCCAGCAACCCGGCTTGGAGTAGCGCGCCTCCAATCGCCACCTGCGCCAGGAATGCCAGGACGACATAGACGACGACGAGAGGATAAAAACTCTGTTCCTTCCGGGTCAGATCAAGCGCCTCGGCTGCCACCCCGAGGATGCCCCCGAACACGTACGCGGTGGCGCCCGTTCGCGCCAGGATGCTGCCGCCGGTATTCTGAAGGGGCTCCTCGAGCAGGATGAACCCAACGGCGGTGAGGATGACCCCTGCCATGACGAAACTCCGTTCCCACGCAAAGTAGGCAGAGGTCGGCGGCTTGCCGCCCCGGTGTCCAGCCCGAATCCAAAACATGATTAGACCGGGAAAAACGGCGACATTGCCCAGGACTAAGAACAAGCCCGCCGCGCGTGCGAGGATTAAGGACTGCGGGTCCATATACCTCTTCCTTACCTAGCCGGACCTTCGACCGGCGGCAGCCCGTGCAGATACGTGTAGATCGCCTTCAGTTCCTCGTCGGTGGCGACCGCGCGCACCTGGGTCCAGGGCATGCGCGGTTCCGAGAACCCGCTGGGGAGGGTGACCATTGGCACCGATGCCCCGCTGGGCAGTTTGCCTGTATTGAAAAAGGTCATGAACTGCTCTTCCGTCCACTGCGGCACAATCTGGGTAAGGTTGGGACCGGGCGGCGGACCCGGCTGCCCATTGTCCGCCTTACCCTGCAACTGGTCGCCGTGGCAACCGCGGCACCCGATGACGTCCACCATGTATTTGCCATACTCCTTGGTCCCGGGCGGGGGCGCAGTCACCTTGCCCACCGGCGGCTGAGCGGTCTGAAAGTCGAACAGATTGATGAACAGCGCGCCGAACAGGTTGAATTCATTCGCCGGCATGGGTCCGCCGGTCGCGGGCTGCGAGTGCAAGTACGCGACCACGGACTGGACATCGTCGTCGCTCAGATTGCGGAAGCTGTCTGCCGGCATGATGAGCAGTGACCGGCTATCTTTGTGCACCCCCTCCCGAATGGCGCGAATGATCTCGCCATCGCTCCAGTCCTGGATGTTGCCCGAAGGCGTGAGGTTGGGCGCGTAGAACGTTCCGATGGGCGCGAAGGAAAACTTGGCGAGAAAGTTCACGCCCGAGAGAGGCAGCCGGTTATTCGACGTATGGCAATTCACGCAGATGTTTGCCAGTTTTTCTCCGCGGGCGATCTGCGCGGGGGTCCCCGCGACCTTGACGTTCGCAACCGGGTTGGAATGCTGCGCACCCAGCTTGTAAAACCCGACCAACGTCAGGACGAGCAAGAGCGCAGGGATCAGCGTCAGCAATCCGAACAGGACAAGACCGGGCCATTTCAAGAACGCGCGGCGTGAGCCCCACGCGCGGCGGGTGAGCCACGCAAACAGGACGACGAGCGCGACCAAGACAAGCAACCCGACGATGTTACCGAGCATAAGCCGCCTCCGTACGCGCAGTCGCGCGCTGTCTGGACCAAACGCGCCCCAGCCAGACAGCCCAGACAGGGAATCCTATATACGATATCAGGAAGATGAGGCTGGTCACGATCAGGAGCAGGTAATTGGACCCGAGGTTGTTGTAAAAGCCCGCTCCGCCGACGATTGGAAATATCACGGGGTACAGGACGAACGACATGCCAACGACGATGCCCAGCCAGGCCAGCCGCGGCGACAGAACTGCCTGGACCCGTGCCAAGTGATTTGCCAGGACGAGCCACACACCCACGACCGCGTTCGCGAGGACAACGGGACCGACCTCTTGTTCGAACGTTAGGAATTTGAAAATAAGAAGAAGCTGGAGGACCGTTACTGCCAGCGCGCCGATCATCCCGAACGCTGCCGCGATCCGGCTGAGCATGGGCGCGGTGTCGCGCTCGATCTGATGCAGGGCAAGCACGACGAGCAGCAGTGGCACCATAGTTGCCGGGCCGGAAATGTCGCTGATCAGTCCCCAAAAGTAGAATCCCGATCCCGAACTCGCGGCAGCTTGGGGTGCCTCGAGCGCAAAGAACAGGACCATGGAAACAAAACCCACGATGCCCATAATACCGCTGATGTAGGCAGCTCCAGCGGCATAACGAGTCACTCGATTATGCATTTGCTTTCTCCTAATCTAGCGCGATCATCGTCCGATTGATGTTCGGCAGCTTGAACGGCAATTTTTCCCAGGCATCGCCGTAATTCGCAGAATGCCACACAGCGCCGTTGCTCAACCCCGCGTACACATGCCCCGGCGCATTCGGGTCGGTCAAGAGCGCGTATGCCATATAGTCGAGCGGCTGGGGCAAGCCGCCGCCGAGTTTTTGCCAGGGCGCGCCGCCGGCAGAACGAAAGATGTACGCGTTTGCCTCACCGTCGACGTGCGCGACCGGCACAAACGGGTGCGACCACGCGAACATCGGCGAAGCCGACACGTACCACACCTCGGGGCGCACCGGGTCCGCCGCGCACGCCCAGCCATAATGACGGTCCAGCCCCTCGCGCGGCTGTTTCCACGTCCGGCCGCCGTCGCGACTGTACGATGCGCCCACTCCGGTCCCACCGGCTTCGTACACCCAGGCGCCATCCGTGCTGTGAAACGTCAGCGAGTGGCAATCGCGCACCGCGCCGGGGCGATGCCGTTCCCACGTCTCGCCGCCGTCCGCGGTACGGAGCACCGCGCCGGCTTCAATCCCGACGACGATCACGTTCGGGTCCGACGGCGAAAGGGCGAGCCCTTGAATGTACGCGCCGAGATCGGACTCGGCGGGCGACCGCCACCAGCGCGAGCGCACCATTCGGAAAGATTCTATCTCCACCCAATTTGCACCGCCGTCGCGCGAGACCATGAGTAGCGGAGGCTTGAGCCCCGCGTAGAGCACCCCCGGCTCGGCGCGGCTCGCCGCTATCGCCTTGACGGTGCGACCCGCCAGCCCTGCGCCGATCCATGATTTGCCGCCATCGTCAGAGCGCAGAACGCCGCGGCCGCGCGTGCCCGCGAAAGCCGTGCGGCGGGTCAGCGGGTCCGCCGCCAGGCACAGCACATCCCGGTCTGCCAGGAGCGATTCGACGGTCCAGGCGCCGTCCGCCGCCTGCTCTGCGCGGGCGACGCCGCGCCCCGTGGTGGCGAGAAAGATGTGATTCATGGTCAATACTCTACACCACCCGGTGTCCCGCTGTCATGGGACCGGCGTCCCGATCGGGTCGGGAACTAGAGCCATGTAGACAAACGGGTCGGTTCTCTTCTCAGATCGTTTTGAGCAGGGAACCCTCTTGGGGCGGGCGTTGTATGTATAGTGGAAGAGGAAAGGCGGAATAAATTCGAAAAAGGAGAGGCGATGACCTGGCTAAAATCCAACTGCCGCTGGGCAGCATTGAATTTGTTTGCTGTTTCGGTAATGCTTGGTGTCATCACGCTGGGAAGTAAGGACTGGAATGCCAAGACATTCGATCCAGAACTTGAGAGCGGCAAGTGGGCAATCCGTTTTCTTTTGACGTGCCTTGCGATGACGCCGCTCAACACGTATTTCGGTTGGAGCAGTGCAATCAGGCTCCGCAAGCCCACTGGATTATGGGCCTTTGCTTTCGCAAGCTTGCACGTCCTATTCTACATCAGCGATGCCCAGTTGAACTGGCTGCGCTTGCCTATTCCGTCTTTCATGGTGCTCGGTTTGTTGGGGCTAGCCGTCTTAACTGTACTTGGCATCACCTCTAACCGCTGGGCGATGAAACGCATGGGCAAGAATTGGAAGCGGCTGCATCGCCTCGTGTATCTTGCCAGTGCCGCGGTGGCTTCTCACGCCATCCTCGCGACCACTGCGAGCAAAAAGCTAGCCGTCCGCGATCCGCAGTCAGTGCATGAATTGCAAATCTATCTTGGAATCCTCGTTGTCTTACTTGCGGTACGATTGCCTCAAGTTCGCCGTGTGGCGAAACAGATCGCGGCACTGTGGCGATCTCGGCGTCAGGCCGATTTGCCTATCCTTCCTGTCGCCGTACCGGACCGCCAGCCAGGATGTCCGCCAAAAATTTACGTGAGCGATGTGGGAATGCCTGTGATAGAGTTCTCGAGGGAATTCCAACTTGGGCAGGATGTCGAAAACGCCGAAGACGATGTCCCGGCGCCGATGGATCTTCCACTCGCGCGTTGAATCGAAAAGGAGGACGAGAAAATGGGACGCGTGATTTCGATAGCGGGATTGCTCATCGTCGTGGTCAGCATCGCGATGCTCGGATATCAGCCCGCGCCCGCAACGGCGGGTGGGCTGCCGTGCTTTCTGTGTCATGGTTTCCAGTTTGAGGGTTCCGACATTGCGCCGCGCGTCGCGGGCACCCAATTGACGGACGAGCAAATCCTCAAGCAGATTCGCACGCCGCGCGGCTTGATGCCTGAATTTCCAGAGTTTGCCCAAGCCGAAGTCGTCCGATACATTCGCTCCGTGCCGACCGGACAGCCGACCAAGGCACTTTCGCCTCAGGAGCGCTCCGCCGCGCTCGCGACTATCGCGGCAGTCGCCGCGGCGCGCGCAACGGCGGTCTTGCAATCCGAGTCATCGGGTGCTATGGTTTCTACATCGACACCTTCGCCACCGATAACGGAAATCGCCACTCCTTTGGCATTGCCACCCCCAGCGACGCCGGCGGCAGTCAACCCAAGCGCACCGACCCCAAACTCAGGGTTGCCGCTCGGCATTTCCCTCATCGGTGCATTGTTGCTGATGATGGTAGGCGCAGTGCGGATGTGGCAACGACGTTAGGCAAGCGCAGTTGCGTATACCGACAGGTGGACGGTCGAACGCAATAAGTGCCATAGGACGCGGGTATAGATAGACCTGTCTTCAACCAGAAGACAGGTCTCTGCATTTCCTCATAATCAGCTTTGAGAACGCGTCCCTGCTCAAGGTCGTTTGGCGCCGGGGAGCAGTCGGCCGCCCTGAATCACCAGCCCCTCACTGTTGACACTCTACCCAATCGCGTTACAATGTCACCCCGGAGGCGACCATGAGCCAAAGCGCGAATTTCCTTGCGGGGAGGAGATTGCCTTGCAAGTTTGCCCTCCAGGAGTGAAATGGACCCAGCCCACCTTATTGAAACCCAACTCCGCGCGGAATCGCCCGCGCGTTTTCCCTCTCTCCCTCTCCCCGCCGAGTGGGTCTCGCCCGATTACGGCGGGCGCTCGATCGTGAACGTTACGGCGACGGTCGCCCGCATCTTTGGCGCGCCGATCTCCACCCCGCCGCTCGACCCGGCGATGATTGGCGATCTTTTGGAGGGCGTCCGCCGCGTGGTGTTTGTCGTCGTGGACGCGCTCGGGTATGCTAAACTGCTTGAGACGCTGGACCGCAATCCGCAGAACGGCTTGCACGCGCTCCTGGGGCAGGGCGCTCGGCTCTCACCGGTGACGTCCGTCTTTCCGTCCACTACCACCGCCGCGCTCACGTCTTTGTGGTCCGGGTACTCGCCCTACGAGCACGGCTTTTTGGGCTATCAACTCTTTTTGCGCGATTACGGCGTCCGCGCGAACATGATCTCTTTCAGCCCCGTCGCCACCGATTCACTGGGGCGGGACCAGTTGATCGCGGGCGGACTGGAGCCGGAAAACTTTGTGGCGACGCCGTCCCTGGCGCAAACGCTCGCACGGGTAAACGTCCCGGTCTATCACCTGCTGGCAGAACCCTACATCAAGAGCGGGCTGTCGCGGGTCCAGATCCGCGATGCCCAATTGCGCGGATTTATGAACGCGTCGGATATGTGGGTGGTCCTGCGCGAGATGGTGGAGCAAAAACCCACGCCCGCGGTCTTTGCGGTCTACTGGAGCGGCGTGGACAGCATCGGGCACTTTTACGGACCCTCCTCTCCAACGCTGGCGGCGGAGATCGATAACCTCGCGTACTCTTTCGAGCGCGAATTCCTCCGTCCCTTGTCGCCTACCGCGCGACGGGACACGCTCTTTCTGCTGACTGCCGACCACGGTCAGATCGATACCCCGCCCGCGCGCGCCACCCCCTTGCAAAAACACCCCGAACTGCGGTCGCACCTGGTGATGGATTTTGCCGGCGGGTCACGCGCGGCGTACCTGTACTGCCGCAACGGCGAGATGGCGGCGGCGCGCTCTTATATCGAAAATAACCTGGGAGACCGGTTCCTGGTCCTCGATTCGTCCGCGGCTCTGCAAGCCGGGCTGTTCGGCTCGGGAACGATGGCGCCGGAAACGCCATATCGCACCGGCGACCTGATCGTCCTGCCGCGCGCGGACTACTCGCTCGTAGAGCACGCGAAATCGCGCCTGCTCCTGGGTCGCC
>JBLMXX010000113.1:0-6834 GCA_050257995.1 Acidobacteriota bacterium
GCGCGCTCGGAATTGGAGAATATGCACGGCGAGGCCGGATCGATCTCGCCGCGATCGGCGGTTTTGCCTGGCGGATGCTGGCGATCCTCGTCCTAAGTTCCATCTTGTACCAGCCATTCAACAGTCACTTTGTAACTGCCTCGGCGAGCATCGAGCCGTGGACCGGCAAGCGGACAACCCTCGCCGAATATATTACCGTCCACGGGATTTTTCTGTTTGCCATCGCTACATTCTTGATCTGGCAAATGCTCCAGACGGGCGTAGTTCGGGATGCGTGGCGGGTTATGCGCTCGGCGTTCTCCCATTCCGGGCGCATGTCACATGTGCTCGAGCTGCAGCGTGCTTTGACGCCGTCGCCATGGTTCGGCGATTTTGTGATTGTCGTCCTCATTGCTGCGATCCTTATCGAGATTGGCTTTATGATCCTGGGGGCGTTCGTCTTTGCCTTTGTTTTTCCTTTACTCGTCATCGCAGGCCTGCTCGTTCTTAAACCCGATCTCGACCCAAGCCGTCGTCTGGTCTTGCTGCTCATCGCTGCGGGGCTGGCGCTCACGCTGGCAGTCGAACTGGTACGTTACAAAGATGACATCGGACGCATGAACACCGTGTTCAAGTTCTATTTGCAGGTGTGGGTGTTCTTTGCGATTTCCGCGGCAGCAGGACTGGCATTTGTGCTGCGTGCCCCGCAAACGACCCTGGCAAGAAGGAGCCCTGCTCCCAATGACCGGCACTGGTCTTTGCCGACTCTGTGGTGGGTTGCATTTGCCCTGCTTATCTTTGCAGGCACGCTTTATCCGATTTTTGCCACGCGCGCCAAGGTGAATGACCGAATGGTGCCTGATTCACCTGCGGGCTTGAATGGCATGGATTATATGAAGATGGCGACCTACGAGGATGCGAACCAACTGATGCAGTTGGATTACGATTACGAGGCGATCCAGTGGCTGCGGCTGAACGTTCAGGGCTCGCCCGTGATTCTGGAGGCAAACGGTCCACTCTATCACTGGACCTCGCGAGTATCTATCAACACCGGCTTGCCGACTGTCATCGGCTGGGATTGGCATCAAAAACAGCAGCGTTCGATCATCGACGGCGTGATCATAGACCAGCGGATACAGGACGTGAAGACGATCTACAATACACTCAATATCAGCGACGCCGTCAAGATACTGGCTCGCTTTCACGTTTCGTATATCTACGTCGGCCCGATGGAACATGCTTTTTACGAAGAGCAAGGGCTGGCCAAGTTTGATCGGATGGCTCAGGCAGGAATATTGGAATTGGTGCATGAGAACGGAAAGGTCAAGATCTATCGGGTACGAACCTAAAAGGAGGCGGCGGTCATCTCGAAACACAAACGCTCTTTCGCAGGGGCACGGACGCGGCGGGTTCGTGGCAAGGTTTCAAATTCTGTCTCCACGAACCTTTACATATTTTTCCTGGGTCTGAGTCTGCTCCTGTCAAGCAGCGTGATTTGGTCCCCCGCTACACTTGTTCAAGCGGAGGGAAAGTGGTCGAGTGTTCCGGAGGCGAGAATTCGGACTTTTTCTCCACCAGGGCAGAGAGACTATAACGGTATCCGCTCGCGCGATGTGATCACATCCTATTTGTTCTTCCCTTTCGTCAGTGCCGGCACATCTTACGGCACGGTCACGGTGCTGATTCCTGCTTCCCCCACCGATCCTCCCGCGGCCAATCACCCGGACAAGAATCTGGCCCTGCGCGGCTATATTATGACGACCGCCTATTTGGGGCTGGTCAATCTATATGGAGGGGTCCCGGATCCCGCCGCGCCGCAATTGGCGGGGTTGTTTGCAGATAATCGTGTTCCGACTTTTAGCCACCTTTATCAGGTTTATGATTGGGATTGGACCTGTAATTGCCGGGGAGCACCACTTAACGCCTACCAAGTGACTTTGGCTGGGATGAGCACCAAGCCCGGTGAAACGATCCAGGCGCCAGGGTCCGGGTATGATATCGGTCGGCTGCCTAGCGGCTACGCGGTCATGGTGCTGTATGCCGGGTCCAACCGCCTCACGCTCAATTACACGCGGGACGACGATGTCATCCATGGGTATACCATCCACCTCGAAGGTATCGGCATCGATCCCGATCTGCAGGCGCTGTACGATGCGACGAATTTGGCAGGACGAGTCCGCCTGCCGGCATTGTATGCGAGACAGGGTTTGGGATACGCACTGGGAAACGAAATCAAGGTCGCGATCCGCGACACTGGCACTTTTCTGGATCCGCGTTCGCGCCTGGACTGGTGGCAGGGACGATGAAACGATTAGCATCATGGACCGCATTGGCTCTACTCTGGTTCTTTTCCGCCCTGTACATCGCTTCTGCGGACACACCCACCTCTACACTCTTGCCCGGCGTCCGCGCGGATTACCGGTTCGATTATCGCGGCGATGGTTCGCAAATTAAAGTTGCCCTCGACACCTCGGACCCGACTGCAGTCGCTTTGTCAATTTACACACCGGCTCAGCTAGAGGCAGTCCGGCGCGGGGAAGTGGTTACACCCATAGGGCGCGGCATGCCGAGCCGCGATCATACTCTCTTTTGGGCGGGCGGGTTCAAAGTCCCCGGGGTCTATCATGCCTTTGTGGAAAACCGGTCTGCGGCGCCGATTACGTACCGGATTGACATCAGCGGCGAAGGAGTCAGCGGCGCGGCGCAGGTCTATGCGGTCTCTGCACCTACGGCGAGCGGTGTGGTCGTCGAGGGTGGGCAGAAATTTCTGACAATGGCTCTTCCGCCGGTGGCAGGCGACCCTTTAAAATTGCCAATGCCGAATGCGCCGTCCGCGTGCACTCGCGCTAACCAGATACCGGGCGTAATCGGCAAGAGCATCAAACTCTGCCCGAACGAGATCTACCCGCCGTTGAGGATCGTCGGAAACAATATCGGGTTGTTTACCGACGACTCGCGGACAGCAATCGTCACGAGCGTGGGACGCCAATTTGCGATCACGGTCGAGGGGGCAAGTAATTGGGTCGAGGGGGTGACCATTCAGGCGCGCGCGGACTCGAAAGACCTTGGCGCGTGGCTTTGCCTGTACGACGAATGCCTGTTCCCAACCCGCCCGTTGACGACGACTTTGAAAGGAGGCATCGGCTATGGTGGCGGGGTTCTGCTGAGAGGGTCCAACTCGACTGTACACGGAGTCACTGTCCGTGGGGGGACGATCGGGATTGCGACGGTCGATGGCAAAGGCAACTATATCCTTGAAAACCAGTTGAGCGACCTGAACGGTTGGGGCTCGTTCAATATCGGCAGTGCCAACAGTTTCTTTGTCGGCAATATCTTGAACCGCGATAACCACGGCTGCACGACGCCCGACGGTCGCAAGTTCCTGCATGGCTGTGAAACATCCGGGTGGGTCTGTCTGGGCTGTCAGGCGAATATGATCGCCCGCAACCACTGCGAGCTGAGCGCGAACTGCTTTTATATGAGCGGCGAACGCGGGCTGGCGAGCAACGATAACAAGTTGATCGCCAATTATTGTGCCGGGGCAAGCGACAATTGCATTGAACTCACCTTCTCGCAGCGGAACGTATTCCAGGAAAATGTCAGCACCGTCGATCCCAATACTGACGCGCCGTGCAAATACCCGTTCTGGATTGGCGGATCGATCGTCTATTTCAAGGATAATACCTGGGAGTGTAGTATTGCGGCGGACGATGCCTTTAATCAAGCGCGCGATTCGACTGTGGTGGCAACCAACATCATCAACATCGACGAGTTTAATCCGCCTCCCGGTGCGCCGGTAAGCCAGCCCGCCAGGCGAATGCCCATCGTGCCGCGCTGGGGGTTGGCGTTTGTGGAATAGCCCGGAAATTCACCGTATCCTTGGGGCGTAAAGTTCGTCATATTATTGAGTGATCGTTAAGGAATCATTGTGGGCGATGAGCTCCAAGACCTGCGCGAGATTTACGATTCTAACGCACCGCGAATTTTCCGATACGTCTATCACCGGCTCGGTAATCAGGATTTAGCGGAGGACTTGACGAGCGAGGTGTTCGTCCGTTTTTTGCATGCGCGGGTGTCGCCCGACAATGTCACGGCGTTTCTTTACCGGATGGCCCATAACCTGATCGTCGATCATCTCCGCCGTCATCGACCGGTGCTCCAGCTCGACGACCGTATCCCCGCCGAACGCGGCGACCCTCTGCACCTGGCAGAAATCGAGATGGAGCGGGCGCGGATCCGGAGAGCACTCGCGCGATTGACTCCAGAGCAGGAGCAGGTCATCGTCCTGAAATTTCTGGAGGGCCTTTCGAATGAAGAAATCGCTCAAATCCTCGGTAAGGATGTTGGAGCCGTAAAATCACTCCAGCATCGTGGACTGGCGGCACTCCGCGGACTGCTCTCCCAGGAGACGCCGCGTGATTGGCAAGTAAAAGAGTCGGGGCGTTCGAAATGACGGCGAGCAATTTCGATTCTAAATTGGACGATGCTTTAAACCGGTTGGGGCAGGGCGTCTCTGCAGAACCGGGGGTGCATCATGTGCCCGAGATTGCGGGGTTAGTCTCGGTTGCGCGGCAGGTAACGGTGTTGGCGCCCGCGCCGCCATTCCACATCGCGGAAGGGCGACTTCTTTTTCTAAATGAAGCGGAACGGGTGGTAGCGCAACGCTCCCGGTTCCGTTGGCGAGGGGGCAGCACACAATTGCGCCCCATCTGGCTTGCAAGTGTTGCCGGTCTCCTCTTGTTGACAGGCGCCGCATTTACCCTGATGATGATGTCCGGAAGGCTGGATACCCAAAGCCCGACCGCGCCCAGCATAGCGACGCCGATCATGTCGCCCACCTATACTGCCACCCCGACCCGGATGGCGTACAAGTCTACGGACAGTATCCCTCTGACTGTTGTCGAAATCAGTATTGGGCAATTGTGTGCTCCTCAACCGGAACCGGTTCCAGCGCCGGTACATCCTGCCCGCTCGACCGCGACATCCAATTCTGAATTGGTGCACCTTAAATGCTTGAGACTCTGACTTGGTGGGTGCTCGTCGAATTGATAGGCTTGGCGGTGTGGCCCGTTGCCTTTCGTTTCTTTCGGAACCTGCCGGATCGCGGCTATGCCATTCTCAAACCATTGGGTTTGCTTCTCATTGCCTATCCGTTCTGGCTTTTGACGACGCTTGGATTCCTCAACAATACCCAGGGCGCGATTGCACTTGTGGCAGTCCTGGTTGCTGCAACAAGTTGGGGCGTCTTTGGTAAAAGCACGGGCAAAAGAGAAAGTGAAGGGGCGACCGCGAGAGAGGAACAAGGAATTGAGAGCCCTCCGCCTCCGTTCTACAGTTCTTCACCCCTCGATTGGCTGAGAGAACACCTGACGCTCGTGCTTGCTACGGAGTTTGTCTTTACGATTGCTTTTTTCGCCTGGGTCGTCGTGCGCGCCTACATGCCCGAGATCCAGTCCACGGAAAAACCAATGGAGTTTGCGTTCCTGAACGGGATCTTGCGGAGTGAGCATTTTCCGCCGCAAGACCCCTGGCTGTCCGGGTACGGCATTAGTTATTATTACTTTGGCTACATCATCATCGCTATGTTGACGATGCTCAGCGGCATTCCCTCGAGCATCGCGTTTAACCTGGCCATCGCGCTCTTGTTCGCGCTTGCTTCCACGGGTGCTTTCGGTCTTGCTTTTGATCTGATTACGAGTTCCTCCCAAACGAAAAGCGGATTGTTCCGTCGTCTCTTTTTTGCACTCTTTGCCCCTATTTTCCTGGTGCTCATCGGAAACCTGGAAGGGCTTTTTGAAGCACTGCACGCGCGCGGATTGGGGACAGCGGAGTTTTGGGAGTGGTTGGACGTAAAGGGACTGGCACAGGCACCGGTAACGGGGGTTTTTGCGCCAAACGACAACTGGTGGTGGTGGCGCGCCTCGCGAGTCGTTCACGATGTCGCGCGCGGGCAAACGCAAGAAGTCATCGACGAATTTCCGCAGTTTAGCTTCCTTCTCGGCGATATGCACCCGCATGTCCTGGCGCTCCCGTTCGTTTTGCTCGCGCTGGCGGTTGCGTTGAATCTTTTGAGTGAGACTCGCGAGGTGATTGGCAATGTGCAGTTCTCGACGAGGAGGGAAGACTGGACGGGTGTGTTGAGATATGTAGCACGCTTTGCTCCCGTGGCTCTCATCGTCGGTGTGCTCCCGTTTCTGAACTTTTGGGACATCTTGCCGTATGGCTTTATCGTGGTGGTCGGTTTTGCGATTGCGCGTTACCGCGCGGGAAACGGATGGGACGGCGCGGCGATGCGCGACACACTGGCTTTTGTCGTCAGTATTGGCGTGATGAGTCTGCTATTGTACCTGCCGTTCTTTATCGCGTTCCAATCGCAGGCGGGCGGATTGCTTCCGGTCCTTTTCGTAAAAACGCAATTGCACCAGTACCTGCTCATGTTCGGCATCTTTGTCTTTATCTTTGTGGCGCTACTGGCACGCGTTGTATATGAGCACCGGGATGTGCCACGAGTAGAGTGGGTCACCCGCGCAGGACCGTTCCTGACTGCCATACTTGGGTTCCCCCTCGCGGTCGCGGGTCTGATGCTAATCCTTTTGACGGTCAGTCCGGCGTTACAGGACCAGGCGCGTGCGGCTTTCCCAGATGCGTCGGCAAGTCTCGTCGTTAGCGCGCTGAGTGCGTATTGGAGTCCGCTGGTCGCAGACCCATGGCTTGCCATCCTCCTCGTCGCCATCCTCGTGACCACCCTGGTCTTGCTGCGTGCCTATGCAGGCGACCTCCAGGGACCAGAGGTGAGCATGACATTCATTCTGCTCTTGATCCTCACCGGATTTTTGCTTACTTTCGGCGTCGAGT
>JBLMXX010000114.1:0-5940 GCA_050257995.1 Acidobacteriota bacterium
GGCGCGGCTTTGTCCTGACCTTGCAGGCGCGCGAACAACACATCCGCCGCGAAAAGGCCACCTCCAATATCTGCACGAACCAGGCACTCAATGCGCTGGCGGCGTGCGTTTATCTCTCTACACTCGGCAAGTCGGGCCTGCGCCAGGTCGCCGAGTTATGCTACCACAAAGCACATTACGCGGCGAACAAGATCAACCGCCTGCCCGGCTATCGTGTAAATTTGAAGAAAGAATTCTTCAACGAGTTTGTGGTCGAATGTCCCCGTCCCGCAGCGGAAATCAATGCACAACTGGGCGAGCAGGACATTATTGGCGGGTATGACCTCTTCCATGATTATCCCCACCTGGGCAACGCGATGCTCGTCGCCATCACCGAAATGAATACGCGGGAGCAGATCGACTCGTTTGTGAGAGCTCTCGGGCAGGTCAAGAGCAAAAAGGCAAAGTCAAAGAGTAAAAAGTAGAAATGCAAAGGTAATTGAAGAGTTCGTTTACCTTTTCATTTTAGCCTTTGAATTTGAGGAGTCACCATGCCATTGCCAGCTATGCAAACAGAACCTTTGATTTATGAGTTGAGTTCACCCGGGCGCCAGGGCGCGGCCCTGCCCGCATGCGATGTTCCAACCGCGCCACTGCCCAAGAATACGCGTGAAAATCTGACACTGCCCGAAGTCTCAGAAGTGGACGTCGTCCGGCACTTTACGCGTCTCTCGCAAAAGAACTATTGTGTTGACCTGGGCATCTACCCGCTTGGCTCGTGCACGATGAAATACAATCCCAAGATCAATGAAGAAGCCGTCAAACTGCCGGGATTTGCATCGATCCATCCCTACCAGGACGCTGATAGCGTTCAGGGCGCTCTGCAAATGATGTTTGAATTGCAACAATACCTCGGCGAGATTTCGGGATTGCCCGGTGTCACGCTCCAACCTGCGGCGGGCGCGCAGGGTGAACTGACCGGCATCCTTGTAATTCGCGCTTTTCACCACGCCCGCGGCGATTACAAACGGTGCAAGGTGCTAGTGCCCGATTCCGCTCATGGGACCAATCCTGCGACGTCATCGATGAGCGGCTTTCAAGTCATTCAGGTCAAATCGGATGCACACGGGAACGTAGACCTCGACGACTTGCGCCAACTGGCAGACGATCAGATAGTCGGCTTGATGTTGACCAACCCAAATACTCTGGGGCTGTTCGAAGAAAACGTCCAAGAGGTGTGCAAAATCATCCACGATGCAGGCGGGCTGGTCTATGGCGATGGCGCAAACCTGAACGCCATTGTCGGGGTCGCGCGACCCGGCGATTTGGGTTTTGACGTCCTGCACAGCAACCTGCACAAGACATTCTCCGTCCCGCATGGGGGTGGAGGCCCAGGGGCAGGTCCCGTCATGGTGCGCAAAGACTTGGCGCAATTCCTGCCGGGTCCAATCGCCGTCAAAAAGGGTGGGAAATACCGGCTTGCCATGCCCCGGAAATCCATTGGGCGCGTCAAATCTTTTTATGGCAATTTTCTGGCGCTTGTCCGCGCGTACACGTACATCCGCTCGTTCGGCAAAGAGCACTTGCACGAGATTGCCCAGAATGCCGTGATTAATGCAAACTACCTGCTTGCCCGGCTCAAAGATACTTACAGCGCGCCATATGGCAACCGCCCGTGCAAGCACGAGTTCGTCTTGACCGGCACGCCGTTCGTCGAAAAATACGGTGTTCATACCCTCGACATCGCCAAGCGCATCGAAGATTATGGGTTCTACCCGCCCACCATCTACTTCCCACTCATCGTCCCCGAATGCATCATGATCGAACCGACCGAGACGGAATCCAAAGCTAGTCTTGACGAATTCGCGGACGCACTGCTCAAGATCGCGGAAGAGGCAAAAACCGAACCGCAGCTCTTACACGACGCTCCGCACTACGCGCCTGTGACAAGGCTGGACGACGTAAAAGCCGCCCGCGAACCGGTGCTATGCCACAAGGGATGAGAAAACACAAGCCGCGGCAAACGTCGCGGCTTTTCTTTAGGTCGCGGATGATCGTGAATAATGGCAAATTGATTAGGTTTGCAGAATTTGCCAAGAAAGAGCAAAATGGTAGAATAGCGACGCTGTTTTCAAAAGATTTATATCCGCGGAGTATTGATGCACCGTCGCTTGGCCGGTCTCTTTTCCTTGTTCGCGATCGTCACTCTTGTCGCTTGTGCAGCACCTGAACCACCATCGCCGGACGCGCCCGACGAGCCGACGGCGACGCCCATATCGCTTACTTCGACGACTCTGACGCCTATCCCTGCACCCGTTTCTACAACGATTGTCGAAACGTATACGGTCCGCTATGGCGATACGCTTGGCGCCATTGCCGCCCGCTACGACCTGTCTATCGAAGATTTGATGCGGCTCAATGGGCTCACGAATCCCAATGCTCTCCAAATCGGCCAAGTCCTCAAAATTCAATTACAAGTTACGCGGGGCGCGCCTGCTGATTACTTGCTCCCCGATAGCGAAGTGGTATACGGTCCCGCATACGCAACGTTCGATGTCTCTGGCTTTGCAAACCAGGCTAATGGTTATCTCGCTTCGTACCGCGAGAAAGTGGAAGGCGAATTACTTTCAGGTCCGCAAATCATCCAATTGGTCGCCGAGCGGTTCAGCGTTGGTCCGCGTGTCTTGCTCGCGCTGTTGGAACTCCAAAGCCATTGGGTGACTGATACAACTCTCAGCCAGAGTCAAATCACCTATCCGATGGGATTGCAGGATCCGACCCGCCAGGGCTTGTTTTATCAGACCAGTTGGGCGGCGAATCACCTGAATGAAGGGTATTACGGGAAAATATCCGGCCGACTGGCAGCATACCGATTCAAGGACCGAACCCGCGCCCGTGTCGCCCCAACTATCAACCCCGGCAGCGCGGCCATTCAAAACGTCCTTGCCTTGACAACGAACTGGGATACTTGGCTCAATCAAATTGGTCCCAGCGGTTTGCCTGCGGCATACAACCGACTGTTTGGCGACCCTGCAACTGTCGCCATAATGCCCTTGCTCCCGCCCGGTCTCAAGCAGCCGTCGCTCCGCCTTCCCTGGAGCGACGGCAACCTTTGGTATTATACCGGTGGACCTCACAGCCCCTGGGGTGATCTGGCGGCGTGGGCGGCGATTGACTTGACTCCGAGCGATATCGCCGGCTCGGGCAGTTGCTATGCTTCGCGGGATTGGGCTGTCGCGGCGGCACCCGGCCAGGTTATCCGCTCTGAACACGGACGAGTCGTCGTGGCTTTGAACAACGGCAATTTTCAAGGCAGTGGATGGGCACTGCTCTATATGCACCTTGCGCCAACAGGACGGGTCAGCGCCGGTACCCAGATCAATACCGGCGACCGCCTGGGTCACCCATCTTGCGAGGGCGGGGATGCGAACGCGAGCCACATACATTTCGCCCGGCTCTACAACGGGCAGTGGATCGACCCAGAGACCGTGCCGTTTGTTCTTTCAGGCTGGCAGATTACTTCTTCCACTCAACCATACGAAGGGAATATGTCGAGAGGGTCCGAAACCCGCGAGGCGCAGAACGGCCGTGTTGAAAATAAAAACACCATCTTGGCAGATGGTGGTCGATAAGACGCATCCTCTTATTTCTCTTCTCTATCCGCATACCTCAAATCCTCGATCACCTGCGCCACCAGTTCACTGGCGACTCTGTCCACGGTCACCACATCACCCAGCCTCCGCGGAAGAATAAAGCGCAACCGACCGTCGATCCACTTTTTGTCGGCAAGCATGGCATCGAGGATAGCCTCGGTTGACAATTCAGCGGGTATGCGCGTTGGCAAGCCAATCGCAAGCAGCAACTCTTGAATGCGCCACTCTAGATTCGGGTCTGCAATTCCAAATCGGTGGGCGAGTCGCGCGGAGCATACCAACCCGATCGCGACGGCGTCGCCGTGCCGAATGCCGTAATCAGAGACTTGTTCGAGAGCGTGCCCAAATGTATGCCCCAAATTCAATTTGGCGCGTTCGCCCTGCTCGTGCGGATCACGCATCACAATTTCCGTCTTTACCTGGACAGCACGACCAAGCCATTCCTCCACGTCAGACCTGCCAGCATCACCAAGATCATCGAACAAAACCGGATCGCCAATAATGGCATGTTTGACCACCTCCGCCATGCCTGCGCGCCATTCGACGTCCGGTAGGGTTATGAGGGCGTCCGTGTCCGCCACGACCGCACAGGGGTGTTTGAATGCGCCGATGAGATTCTTGCCAAGCGGATGGTCTACGGCTACCTTGCCGCCAATACTCGCGTCCACCATCGCCAGGAGCGTGGTTGGTAGTTGCACAAATGGAACGCCGCGTAGGAAAGTCGCGGCCGCGAAACCGGCGACGTCACCTACCACGCCCCCACCAAGTGCAAAGACGACCGACCGGCGGTCCAAGTGTGCCCCTATCAAACGGTCATAAATTGTTCTGACGGTCTCGAGAGTCTTGAATCTTTCCCCTTCAGGAATCTCAATAATATGGGGTTCTAACCCAACTCCCCGCAGGGTCTCCAAGACGCGCGAAGCATACAAATGGGCCACTCGAGGATTCGTTATCAGTGCACAGTGCTGTGAGAATTTCGCTCGCTGTGAGAGAGTCGATAACAAGTCACTTTTCAGCAAATGAGCACCGATGTAAATCGAATAGTCGCCGTCCGGAGTTGCCACCCGATGTTCAATGTTGGACTTTATCTTGAATCTCCTTCAGGACTGACCTGAATTCCACCGCGCCTTCATTTCGGGGAGCGAATCGCCGCCAAGCTTTTCCAACAGCGCCTCCGCGAGTACCCAGGCTACCATCGTTTCTCCGATCACACACGCTCGCGGCACGTGACAATAATCCGATCGCTGATAATGGACAGGCGCCGGCTCCCCGGTTGCAAGATCCACAGATTGCAGCGGCGTCACCGTCGTCGCTATCGGTTTCAGCGCGGCGCGAACGACTACCGGCATACCGTTCGTGATCCCGCCTTCCAGTCCACCTGCCCGATTGGTATGCCGCTCTACCTGCATTTTGGAATGTGGTTCACTCGCTTTAAATATCTCATCCTGGACTTGGGTTCCCGTCCGCCGCACATTCTCAAATGCAGTGCCGATTTCCACGCCCTTGACCGAATGGATACTCATTACGGCCTGCGCAAGGCGTCCGTCCAGTTTCCGATCCCAGTGTACATGCGAGCCAAGACCGATCGGGACATTGACAGCAATGATCTCAATAACGCCTCCGGCAGTGTCATTGGCGCGCATCACCTCTTCAATCCGCTCGCGTATCCTGTTTCCGCTCGTCTCGTCGGCTACACAAACATCCGATGCCTGAGCACGGGCGAATAATTCCGGGTAGGCAAGCGCAGGGATTTCTGCAACCACACCGCCAATCTCAAGGACATGGCTACCTACAACAATTCCAAATTCTCCGAGCAAAAGTCGCGCCAGCGCACCACAGGCAACCCGCATCGCCGTCTCGCGCGCGCTGGCACGCTCGGCGACGAAACGAATGTCTCGGAGACCATATTTCAGGGATCCGGCAAGATCGGCGTGACCTGGCCGGGGGACGGTTTGCGGTGGAATGGTCTTGTCTTTCCAGTTGGCATAATCCAGATTCTCAATCTTGAGTGCCACCGGTGCTCCGATCGTTTCGCCGTTCACTAGACCACTCAGGACCTGGACGCGGTCTTTCTCAATGCGCATCCGCGCCGAACGCCCCAGGCCAATTTGGCGGCGTGCCAGATCGCGGTCGATTGCATCTTGAGTAACCGGCAGCCCCGCCGGCAGACCCTCGACAATCCCGATCAATGCCTGCCCGTGCGACTCACCGGCTGTAAGGAAACGTAACATCCCGTCCCGTCCACATTTTGAATGCCACTGCACCCTGATGCGCTAACATGCCCATTCCTCCGATAGTCTTGGCACCA
>JBLMXX010000115.1:0-5754 GCA_050257995.1 Acidobacteriota bacterium
GGAAGCATCAAGCCGGAAAAGCCCGTGCGTTGAAAATGAGCCCGCTTGAGACAGTCCGTGATGAACCCGGCGGCAAAGAGTGTGCCGTGCTCCCCGAACCGCGCGCCCGTCAGCCGCTCGAACGCGGCGCCGATGCTTTGCGATTCCTCTGGAAAGGGCGCGAGCGAGAAATCGATTCCCGCAAAGTGAAATGAAAAACGCTCGGCAAGATCGTTCGCCACTTTTTCGAGCGCCTGCGCCGCGGTCTCCACCGCCTGGATAAGGTTCGCGCGCGCCGCGTCGAGATTGTGCGCCTCGCCGAACGCCTGCACGGCGAGCGGCGCGCCTTCCGTCGCGAGCGCGAACGCGGGGCGCGCGCCCTGATGGTAGGCGACCGGGAAAAAGGGCGAGTGAGGCGGGCAGTTTGCGAGCGCGGCAAAACGGAAATCGCCAAATCCATCCGGCTTGAGATCGGCGAGGGTGCGGATGGCGCGCGCGGTGGCCATGACCGCGCCGAGGTTGATGCCGTTCTCGTGCGAGGCGATTTGAACGGAGCCGAAAACATTCTCCGTCGCGGCGAGGGCGGCCGGTATCTCCTCGATCAAATCGAGCGGCGCAAGGCGATGGTCCGCCCGCGGTGCGCCCAGGGAAGCATACTGGATGCCCGCGGCCTGCGCCGCGGTTTGCAGCTCCAGCGCGAATCGAGTCAGGTCGCGCGGGGCGATTTCCGGGACCGGCTGGGTGGCGACGCGCGTCGTCTGGACGGGAAAGCCGGCTTGCGCGAACTCTTCGCGCCCGGCGGCCGCCAGGTCTTGCAGGGGTTTGAGGGCAGACGCGGGCAGCGGGTCCGCCAGCGCGAGAAAACCCGTCAAGGAACGGATATTCATGGTGGGGAGACCTCGTCCATCATCAAGGACCGAAGAGGAATTCAATCAGTTCCTGCCACCAATTGGATGGGGGCGCATCGCTTGGGTTGCCGTCTCCCTGTGCCGGGACGGCGGCGGAAGGAGGGATCGGGGCAGGAGTGATCTGGGGGATCACCAGCGTTTCGCCGTCACGGATATAGTGCATTTTCCGGCGGACCCAATCTTCGACAAAGGCATCGGTCAGGGCGCGGTTCTTTTGTTCCTGGAGAGCAGTCCGGGTGGCTTGCGCCTGGGCGAGGCGCTGATCGAGTTCCTGTTCGTTTTGCCGCAGGCGGGCCGTCAACGTGAGGCGCTGGCTAAAATCCCAACCGATGAAAAGAAGGAGCACCAGAACAATGATCCCAACGACCTGGATCGAAATGCGAGACATGAATTATCCTTTGAGCCGGTCCGCGAGAGGCGCGGGCGGGACCGGCAAAGGGTCGCGGGTTGCACGAACATCATACCGCAATTTGGCGACGGCGTCAATTGCCGCCTCAATCATAATCCATTTGTCCTGTTTTGCAAAGCCCGCGCCGACGGCCGACTCGCCATCAGCTCGGCCAGCATCGTGCCGTTGGCGGTGGGTGTGAGTTCTCCATTATCTCACGAACAATTGTGACGGTTCTTGAAATACATCCTCAATTCGTTCGACATGATGTGGGAGCATGTCCATCTTGTAGATCTCTGGCAGGGAAAAGTATCCAAATTCGGTCGTCTCATTGCTCGTCGTCAATTGGCCATCCACGACCACTACTTCAAAGTTCAATGCGACAACGTGAAACTTGTTTCCGTCGGCATACTGGATATACCGATTCGGATTGGAGTAGACGCCGGCAAGCCGCTTGACCTCGACCTTCAATCCCGTTTCTTCGTACACCTCACGCATACAGGTTTCGGCGACCGATTCTCCCGGTTCCATCTGTCCGCCTGGAAGACACCATTGGTGATTATCAGCCCGACGAGTGAGCAATACCTTTTGTCCGGTTTCATTGAAAATGACGGCTGAACATCCAACCAGTATCTTTCCTTCCTTGCCAAATCTCTCTCCGTAGACAACCTTCACGATAACCTCATTCTATTTAGATTGGGTGCGCCATTCGGACTAGCAGCGGATGACGGTGAACGTGTAGCACCCCGCCGCCGCACGCTCCGTTGGACTGCCATCGTAACTCCGCGAAACGCAAAGTAGGCAGTGAGAGACAATATACTAATTACGGTCGAACCTATTCTGCTAATCTTTGCCTGCTCATGGATGAATTCAATCAGGTAAACGGCGCAGATCAGACCACCGATTGGGGGCGCATAGAACTGTATGGCAAAAGGCATCCAGGGGCTTTCACAGATAAGAATTACAATTCCAATTGTGCTCAGAAACATCAGGAAAAAAGTACACCTCGTTGTGGATACGTCTCGAAACCAAGACAAGCGTGAAAGCAAATAAATGGCGCCAGTAAATATCACAAGGGATACGATGCAAAGAAGTGGAAAGAGTATCAACTTGGTATAGTAATAATTTGCCTCTTGGAATGGGACCAATGTTGGAAACGGATTAGAAGATGGGTTTGGAGACAGACCCTGGGTTGCGGCGAGAAAATTGCAAACTTCGCCCGTAAGGAGGTAAAGCAGAAAAGGAAGGACGCCATAGAGAGGCGATGTTTCCCGAAGCAACTGGTCAATTGCCCATTGGGGTCTCCAAAAAGCCATTGCCATATAGTTGATGTTCTTTCTCAAGGAATATCGCGTGACCATAATCAACTACTCGGCGGCCCAACTCGTGATGGATTTGTAGATTAACTCCTGTAACTTGATTCGGTTATACCGCTGAAGCATTATCGGGTAGACATTGATGAGAACATCGAATAGCAACATCCATATCACGGCATCGAGCCAACCTTTGACCGCCGCATAGCCAACCACCCATAGCATGAGGATGAATGTGAGAGCATGTGCCGTTTCCGCCTTTCGCATTTCGTTTTCAAGGTTTCGTAGAGCCGAGACCGTTTTCTCCTTTGGAAACTGCAAGGTCGGGCTGAGAATCCTGAGTGGTCCGCGGCGGAGGAGTTTCTTGACAAGGCGAATACCGATGCGCTCATAGAGTTGCCCCGTTCGTTCAAAAGGTTTCGTGTCGTAATACGCCGGTGGAAATGATAAATGGGCAAGGAGAGTCTCAGTGGCCGTCCAAGACAAAACCATCCAATTGACCAGCAAAGCAGAAATGGGACTGCGGAATCCAAATGAGTCAAGAGACCAGGCAATGAGGACGATAGCAGCGATGGTTGCTACCATGAACAACGCGAGTTTCTTGAGGATTCCCATGTTGCAAGCCCAACCTACGGTTAGCGCGCCGACTTTGAATTACAGCGGCATGACGCAGAACGTTCAGCTCGATAATGCCAAAAAGTCGCGTACGTGGCGCGGTCGGTGCGCGCGTGTTTTCAGACATACCAGGTATCGCCGCGTTAGCCGCAGCGGCGGCGGCCAAGAGTTGGGCCTTTGGGCAAGTTCAACCGCATCCCTCATGCCGAAATAGGTATGGCGTGATTCCGGTCATCTGTCAATATCTCGAAGCATGCGCGACTCTGGGTCTGCAAAGTCTCGGCTGTGCCACGTGCCTTGTTCTTCAACTGAACGGTGCACGATGCGATCATCGTGTTCAAGCAGTGGTGAGTGCCACCGGGAGGATTGTAGTAGTTAAAGCCGACAAATGCATTTCGCGGTGCAGAGATAGTGCCTTCAAACTCATCTTGTGACGACCTTGATTTGAACTGCCAGGTGAAATAATCAAACGAGCCGTGGGCTCTAATGGATTCAAGTAATCCGTTGGAGGCATGTTCTTCACCCTTGTGTCTGAGGACGATTAGGGTGAGCGGCGGCGTCCAGAAAGGCCCAATTCGCATTCTTGCCGTAACGACTTCCAGGAAGCTGTCAGGATGTGTGTCGAAACCGGCTACTTGACCGTAAGCGTAATGATCAGTATGCCGGGTCCCCCAGTTATGATTCTGACTGCCGATCCAGTCCGCCACATCTATCGTCTCTCCGTTGACGGACAGTTTTCCTTTATAGCGTGCCAAAGGCAGACTGACCAGGCTTTTGGCAGGAGGGAACCTCCTACCATACGACTCGAACTGCTGCAACAAGAGCGGGTCCGAATCGCCGCTGAATGAAAGCTCCCACGAGATCGTACGATCCTGCGCTTGAATGGCTCCGTAAAGTTCGCGCGAGTTGAGCCGTGCGTTTCCGATCTCAACGTGAAACTCGCAAGTGCTGAAGATGCACCGGCTCAATGGGAATTCCTGTTTGACGGCAAGATGTTGATTGGTTTCACCGTTGAAGAAGACGGCCCATAATTCGCCGAGCGCCCTCTCGGGGTGCGCTTTAGGGCTGAAGAGAGTGTAGCGGATCCAAAAAGCGAGCGGTCGTGTGGGGTGATTGGCGCGTTGATAGAAGCTTTCATAATGCCCTTGGAGTTGGCCCTGGTATCGGGTGAGGTTGACCAGCGAGAAAAATGCAGTTCGTTTTTCAAGCATAGCGCCCCCTAGAATTGAACTGAGTAGGTCCTAACTCTTGATTAAAGGGACGATCATTGGGACGGGAGGGGTTGATTGATTTCAATCAAGTTCCCATCCGGGTCGCGCAGGTGAGCCGTGCGGATGCCCCAATCAGGTAACCGCGTGAACTCGTATTTGTAACTCATCGCATCCTCTCACGGCTGAAGCCTTGCGCCGCATCAGTGGTCGCAAGGCGAGTGTTTGGCGAGGTTAATAAGGAATGCTCTTCCTCTACATACGCTAGTTCAAATCCCGCTTATTCAAGATGCCGATATTGTGTGTTTCTATAGATCAACCAATACAGGCGAACTACTAGGTCATCCATCCGGTGGTATGTAGATCGTTCGGTATCACCATAAAGTTGAACACACGGTTCATTGAAATTTAACCAGAAGTTAGGTACCGGGGTGTTATCCAAGAGAACAAACAGTACACGATCATTGAAATCAGCGATTCCTCTGGCTGCCTCAGCGATCTCTAGCTCGACCCATTTTGATGAGGCGGCCGCTTGTGACCAGAAGACCACAGCGTAACCACCTCGGCCAAGTCGTTCAGTGAGAGCCTCAGAGATTTCGTCTTGCCAAACTGTCCCTGGCAGGATCTCCTCTGTGTCTACCCACAAGTCGAAGAATCGTTTTTGTCGTAGGAATGTAAATATCTCCTTAATTCGCGGGTAGTCTTGACGGTGATAAGATGGGAATGCCGGAAGATCGAGCGGAGCTCCCTCATGCGGCGAGATGCTCAGCGTGGATGAATCTGCGGCATAGACTGCTTTCCCCGAACGGAGAGCGTAGTCGCGTTCGAATGCAACCCAGAACGATTGAGCCGAAGCGCCCCCATTAAGGTAAATCAAGCCGGGACAGCCGAGTATCGCTTCGATGAGTACATTGCTGACAAGCTGATGGGGCTTTACAGTAATAGGTGGGAAAACATAAGGTTCAACGTAGTCTGGCAGGCTAGCAATTAGCTCGTCGCGAATTTGGGCATCCTTATAGGAATGAGAGATGAAGCACTTTTCGGGTAACAGTTGTGTCATGTCGCTGTTCCTCCGTAGGGCGTGAAACCATTGATTCGACCAGTATGGCGGCTAACTACTGGCTTCCCGCCCAATTGCGTAAAGCATACACCCATGTGTACGCTTTACGCAGCTTTATTGACGTGAATCCACAATTTGACGAACCCAAAAGCACCTACCGCCAACGCGATGCGCGTCACACTTGCCCTCCCACTCCGCTGCGCTGCGGGGACTGTCGTGGCGGTAACGCAAGTGCCAGGGAACGACAGGTGCTTGACCTTTTACACATTGGGGATCGTTTTGA
>JBLMXX010000116.1:0-6083 GCA_050257995.1 Acidobacteriota bacterium
TCCGCCAAAAAGTCCGAGCGAAGCGAGTGCGGCACCAGGTGCAACGGCTCTTCGTGCATCGGGCAGTCGGCAATCGCATACGCGGCGCCTTCGGGAGAGCGGGTGTACTCCTCCAGCCCGCGCTTGAGCAGGATCACAAACTGGCTTTTGCCCGAAGAAGGTGGACCGTAAATCATGAGGATGCGCCGCCCAACGTCTGAACCGAGAGAGGCGGCTTTGAAATACTCCATAATTTGCGCCAACGCCTCGTCGACCCCAAACAGGTCACTCTTGAAAAACAGATACTTTTCGGTTCCCAGGAGGTTGTCCGTTTCCACGCCGTGAGACCGGACCATCTCATAAATTCGCGCGTGCGCAAGCTGCGCCGCACGCGGATTGGCACGGACAATCGAAAGGTAATCGCGGAACGTTCCATTCCAATCTTCGGCTTTGTAGCGCGCCGCATGTGCGTCGAGCTTTTCGAATACGTCACTCATACCATGCCCCCTCATTCCTTTCACCCAAATAAAAGGATTCCCGAACTGGCCCTACCCAAACACTCCGGCTGTACAATCGCCACTTTGATACCGGCACCGCGAGACCTTAAAACAAATCCCGAGGGCAAAGCAAAGCCTCTCGGGATCGACATTGTTTCCCGCGCGATGAAAGCGCTCTAGACAAGCCCGTCACGATGGACGCGCCGTGATTGGAAACCCTTCTACGATGATTGAGTTGAATCGCGCTACAGTGACGGTGCTAGATCGCGATAACGTGCCTCCGTTAAGTTCAAGCGATTCTTAAATCGGGATTATTATACCTGATAACGATGTGTTGTCAAGGAAAGATGGCACTTTTCTCGTCTGTATACAAAAGTCTAATCTAACTCTAATTAAAGACAACTTTCCGATGGTTTTATCAATTCTTTACCAATACCGTGGCGGGGCGGGAAAAGTATAAAGATTCATAATGGAAAGCAAAAACCCGTTCACCCCTCCTATGCCCTCTTCCCGCTGGAATACGCGGGAGGAGAGCCGGGTTGGGCAACGGGTTATGTGCCTCGGTTGGAGGCACGTTCTCTCTGTCGATTGCCTTATTTGATTTCGACGGTCGCGCCGACTTCTTCCAGTTTCTTCTTGGCTTCGGCGGCCTCTTCCTTGGTCACGCCCTTTTTGACGCTGGCGGGAGCGGATTCGACCAGTTCCTTCGCCTCTTTCAAGCCCAGCGTGCCGCCCGTCAACTCGCGGACGACCTTGATGACCGGAATTTTCTGCGAACCGGCGTCTTTCAAGACCACTTCGAACTCGGTCTGTTCTTCCGCCGCAGGCGCTGCGGCACCGGGTGCTCCGCCTGCAGCCGCGCCAGGCGCCGCCGCAACAGCCACCGGAGCCGCCGCGCTCACGCCCAGTTTCTCTTCAAGCAGTTTGACCAATTCGGACGCCTCCAGAAGCGTCAGC
Organism: Acidobacteriota bacterium; assembly: GCA_050257995.1. Lineage (GTDB taxonomy): Bacteria > Chloroflexota > Anaerolineae > UBA4142 > UBA4142 > JBLMXX01. The sequence goes on from JBLMXX010000116.1 coordinate 1,434, forward strand.
CCCTGGATCTGGTCCGCAATCGCGTTCAATTTGTCGGAAGCCATCTAAATACTCCTTGTAATTTTATTCGGTTTAAGATTAACTCGCCGCAGCTTGCTTTTCAAGTTGTTCGGCGCGTGCCTTTAGCAGATACATCACCTTACGAATGCCCGCGGCGACCACGCCGACCGCTTGCGCGCTCGGCGCATTGATGGTCCCGAGCAAGCGGCCAAAGAGCTGTTCGCGAGAGGGCAAGTTCGCCAGGGCGGCTGCCTCCGTCCCACGCAGCACCTGTTTGCCCAGGATAGCGCCCTTTACTTTGACTTCCTTGTCCTTTAGAAAATCATTCAACATCTTGGTCGGACCTGCGATGTCCGTATAGCAGAACATCACGGCCGTCGGACCCTCGAGCAAATCCTCGGGAGCAGGCATCCCCGCGCGTTCGAGCGCGAGTGCCATGAGTGTGTTCTTGACGACGTGCATTCCGGCGGTGCCGCGCATCTTGTTGCGCAGACCGGCTAGCTCTGCCGTCGGCAGACCACGATAGTCCGTGAGGACCAAGGCTTGAGATTTGCCAAGCTCACTCGCCAACTCGGCGACGAGCTGGTCTTTTCGTTCGCGTGTTACCGGCAACTGGACTCACCTCCTTAAATCAAAAGGTCTTTGTGCCATGCCGACACAAAGACCTTTCTTTCCAAGCCACTCTCGTCGAGAGAGGAAACCCCTGGACGGAAACACCTTTGCCTCGGCAGGCCGCGCCAGGTGACACTTGTCCCTTGGCGAGAAATTAAGCGTCGCATTCGACGACGCACCTGCGGTCATTAGCGGTATTCGATTGGATATGTTCGCGCGGGTGACTTAGGCAGCCGCGCGCATATTTGCCACGTCATTCGGATCGAGCCGGATGCCCGGTCCCATGGTGCTGGTGACGACGACTTTTTTGATATACTGCCCTTTGGCCGCGGAGGGTTTGGCGCGCACAATCGCCTCCAGCATCGCGGTCAAGTTCTCCAGCAACTGCTGCTCGGTGAAACTGGTCTTGCCAAAGACGGTGTGAACGTTGGCGGTCTTGTCCGTGCGGAACTCGACGCGGCCCAACCGCAATTCCTTGATGAGACGTGGCAGTTGGTCCGGCGGCACGATCGTTCCGGCTTTGGGACTGGGCATCAATCCACGCGTGCCCAGGATCTTGCCCAGCCGCCCAACCTTCGCCATCATCTGCGGCACGGCGACCGCGATATCGAAATCGAGAAAGCCGCCTTCAATCTGCTTGATCAAGTCATCGGCGCCGACCACATCCGCGCCGGCTTCGCGGGCGAGACGTTCGCCCTCGCCATCTGCAAACACAAGAATACGCACTTTTTTACCGGTGCCGTGCGGCAAAAGGACCACGCCCCGCACCATTTGATCGGCTTGCTTGACATCCACACCCAGTTTCAGGTGGAGTTCGGCCGTAGCGTCGAATTTGGTAAAGCCCGTCTCCTTGACGAGTTTTACTGCCTCTTGCGGTGTATAAGTCTTGGTCGCGTCGACCTTTTTCACCGCTTCTACATACTTTTTACCGTGCTTCGCCACTTTATCCTCCTGTCGCAAATCGCCACGGACATTTCTGGATGACGGACCAAGGGTGTGCCCGCCGCGTGATGATTTGCGAGTGGTCTTGTCGCGCGTTTTCGCGCTCCCACGATCGAGTTAGAGTGAAAACGATTGTCGTCATCAGACTCTAACTCTAGCTCGTTACCCTAACTCTCCTTCACGTCAATACCCATACTGCGCGCGGTCCCTTCGATCATTCGCATCGCGCCTTCGACGTCGACCGCGTTCAAATCTCTCATCTTCATTTCCGCAATCTCGCGCACCTGTTTGCGGGTGACCGAGCCGACCTTGTTGCGATTGGGCACGCCCGATGCTTTTTCCACCCCGGCGGCCTTTTTCAACAAGACCGGTGCGGGCGGGGTCTTTAATATGAACGTAAATGACCGGTCCTGAAAAATGGTGATTTCCACCGGCACGATCATTCCCGCCATGCTCTGCGTCTTGGCATTATACTCTTTGCAAAATTGCATAATGTTAATGCCGTGCGGACCCAGGGCCGTACCGACCGGCGGCGCCGGAGTGGCTTTGCCTGCAGGCACCTGCAGTTTGACAATGGCTTTGGCTTTCTTACCCACCGCTCCTCCAATGTGCCAATTGCCCAACATGCCAACAAGCCCAACTGTTTGTGTTCGCGCATTGGCCTATTGGTCAATTGACTTTTCGATTCAGACTTTTTCCACCTGCAACAAATCCAATTCCACCGGCGTGTCTCGCCCAAAGAACGAGACCATCACCCGCACCTTGCCCTTTTCCATGTTCACTTCGTCCACGGTGCCACGGAAATCGGCAAAAGGTCCATCGATGATATGAACAACCTGCCCTTTGCGATACGTCACCCGAACCTTGGGCTGGTCAGTCTCCATGCGTTTGAGGATCTTGGCAACCTCGTCTTCGCGCAGCGGAGTCGGGATATCGCCCGAGCTGACAAAGCCCGTCACGCCTGGCGTGTTGCGAACGACATACCAGGCTTTTTTTGATTCCGGGTTTTCCGGATCGTACTGCATCATTTCGACGAGGACGTAACCGGGAAAGACGCGGCGCTGGATCACTTTGCGCTGACCCTCGCGGACGTCGATCTCCTCTTCAGTGGGGACGATGATGCGAAAGATCAGGCCGTCCACGTCCATATTGGTGATGCGCTGTTCCAGGCTCTTTTTTACCTTATTTTCATAGCCCGAATAGCAATGGACGACATACCACGCGCGCTTTGTTTCTGCCGGTTTGGCGGGCGCGGCCGGGGCTTCGGGGGGCACGGGCGCGGCAGGTTCTTCCGCCGCCGGTTCGCCAGTTTCTGTCGCGTCCGGCTCTGCTTCTGGCTCCTCTTCCTCGACCGGCACCGTTTCCTCCGTTTGCACGGGTTCTACCGGTTCCGGGCGCGGCACTTCCACAGCCGGTTGCGCTCCGAGGTCCTGAGACGCATCCGAGGTCTGATCAATCGTCTGCTCAGATTCGACAGTTATTTGATTTTCTTCAGCGTTCTGGTTTCTATCGTCCACTTGACCAACTTTCCGAAATCATTAATCCCGCAAGACGAAACTAGCGAGGGGCGATCAAAAATCTAAAGAACGCAGTGAAAAGGTAGTCAAAAAAGCCAAGAAAAACGCTCATCGCAACAATGGTCGCGACGACAATTGCGGTAAGGTTGATTGCTTCCTCGCGGGTGGGCCAAACCACTTTGCGCAGTTCCGCCCTCGTCTCCCGCAAGTATTGTGCTACCCGGTTTTCTCTTTGGATTTCTCTAACCATTGTTCTCCCCGATCGATTCAGCCCTTTACACGCCAAGACACCGCCTGCGAGGTTTCGCAGTGACGGTGCCTTGACCGATTGCGGAAACGACTACTTGGTCTCACGGTGCATTGTATGGCGACGATCGTGCGGGCAGTATTTCTTTAATTCCAATCGCCCGGTGTCGTTCTTTTTGTTTTTCTCGGTTGTATAATTGCGATTCTTGCACTCGTTGCAGGCGAGCGTCACCACCAGTCGATTTTCTTTCTTTGCCATAATTCCATCCCCTCTAAAGAATCAAGACGTCTCTGGAGCCTTCGCCGGGACTTGAACCCGGGACCCCGTTCTTACCAAGAACGTGCTCTACCAACTGAGCTACGAAGGCAGATACAATTCCTGTGGGGAGGGTGAGATTCGGACTCACATAGCCGTACGGCATCGATTTTACAGACCGACGCGACTCACCACCTTCGCCGCCTCCCCAGGTTGTTAAATGACGCCAAGCCGGCGGTCGGACTTGAACCGACGACCTACTCATTACAAGTGAGTTGCTCTACCAACTGAGCTACGCCGGCGGAAAAGCCTACCCTACGCCAAAACTTTGGCGCGGAGTATTATATACGGCATTCACCAAATTGTCAAAAGCCGCTTCCGCCGTTTACCGGTCACCTCCCAACACCTGCCCGCACCGGTCACGATAGCCACATCCCCGGCACCTCCACTCTTCCGCGTGGTTGCGTGGCACGTCGTTTGCTTCCAGGGTCTGACGCATGCCATCCATTATCTCCAAGAGGCGCTCGCGCAGTTCATCCGTAAAATCGATCCGGAAAACGTCATCGCGGTACTTGAGCAAGCCGTAGGGGGGACTGGCATGAAAAGTGTCCTCGACCAGCATCGCATAAGCCGCTAATTGCATCACGTCCGCCTCGCGAGGCGATGGCGACCGGCGATTCGGCTTGACTTCGACAGGAATAACAGCCCCATTATCTTCGAGTATGTAATCCGGCTTGCCGGTCAGTCCAATGCGGCGAGAGAAAAGAGGTCGCTCCAGGCGCTTCCAACTACCCGTATCCGCGTAAACAATCCGCGCGCTGGTGGGGATGCCGCTGCTCTCGCGCTGCCGGCGCGCCAACTGGAAAAACAGCAGCGCCGCCGTGAACGTGGCGAGCGCGAGCAGGATCAGAATCGTTATCATGGACAGGTTCAGGGGACCGGAGACACCAATGCCAACATGCAGACGACGACAAGAAAAACTGCCAAGGCTAGAAGCACTAGTCCCATTTTCTGGAGCCGGTCAGCGCGTTCAAGACTTTGTCCATGAGCGGAATGGAGAGCCACCCCGGACAGCAT
>JBLMXX010000117.1:0-5996 GCA_050257995.1 Acidobacteriota bacterium
CTTCCGCCCTGACGGGATCGGACTGAATCCGGACAAACGCAAGAACCTGCATCAGGCCTATGACTGCGCCCGCGAGTTTGCGGCGGAAGGCAAGGGCTGGCTCCTGCTCAAGGGGGGTTACGGATGCGGCAAGACCCATTTGGCGGCCGCGATTGCCAACGACCGCCTCGCGCGCGGCGAGCCGGTCCTCTTTGTCGTCGTCCCGGACCTGCTCGATCATTTGCGGGCGACCTTTGCCCCGACCAGCCGGGTGACGTACGATGACCGTTTCGAGTCGGTGCGCTCGACCCCTTTTCTGATCCTCGACGACCTGGGCGCTCAAACCGCGACCGCGTGGGCACAGGAGAAACTATTCCAGCTGCTCAACCATCGCTACAACGCCCAGCTGCCAACGGTCATCACAATGAACCGCGAGCTGGAGGAGGTCGACGCGCGCTTGCGCTCGCGCCTGGCCGATTCCACTCTCGTCACGATTGTGACCATCCTCGCCCCGGATTTCCGGCAGGGCGGGACGGATGCTTCCAGCGTGGGGGCGTCGAACCTGTCACTCTACAGCGAGATGACGTTCCAGGCATTTGACTTGCGGAGCAATGAGTTGAAAACAGAGGCGCGAGAAAATCTGCGCCGGGTCTTGCACATTGCCAAAGACTATGCCGAACGACCGCTCGGCTTTATGGTTTTTTCGGGGGAATACGGATGCGGCAAGACGCACCTCGCGGCCGCCATCGCCAATACCATCTACCAGCGCGGGCATTCCGTGACCTTTAAAACGGTCCCCGATTTGCTCGACCATCTGCGCGCCACCTTTGCGCCGGGCAGTGGGACTCAATACGACCAAATTTTCGAAGAGACGCGGACCGCACCCTTCCTGGTGCTCGACGATCTGGGCACCGAGAATGCCACTCCGTGGGCTCGCGAGAAACTCTTCCAGATCATCGATTACCGCTATATCTCACGGCTGCCCACCGTGATTACGATCTCCAGCGAGGTGGAGATCGATCCGCGCCTCAAGACGCGCATTTTCGACCTTGCCCGCGGCTCTGTCAACGAGATCCTTGCTCCCAGTTATCGCACCACGCACCGCCGCGCCCAGGTGAAAGAGACGGCGCCCATGCGCAAAGCTCGCGGATACAGGGAGAGGGAGTAGCAAGCCTCCTCATCCTGATTTGACAGCCGTCAGACGGTTCCTCTTTTGGTGTTTGCATGGCCCTATGCTATAATGGCGCCAGTATTCCAAAGGAGAACCAAATCGAATGTACTTGAAAAAATGGGGATTGCGGCTTGTGCTCGGAACGGTGATCTTTGCCGGAGCGCTCGCTTGCCGTACCTCCGAATTGTTCGTCTCACAATCGCAGTCTACTGTTACCCCTACGCGTACCCCGCGCCCAACCTTTACCCCCATACCGCAAGTCACGGATACGCGCGTCCCAACCAACACGCCACTACCGCCGCCGCCCACGACCGCGGCGACTCTCACTCCAACCAAAAGACCCACCACGCGTCCGGCGACGCCGAGGCCGCCTACGCCGATCCCGCAAGTGATCGCCCCTCCGCCACCGCCACCCACGGCGGCCCCGAGATTTCAGTACGCGGCAAACCCGGCGACTTGCGCTCACGCCGGAAATCAATACATCAAAGGCCGGGTGTACGACAGTTCGGACCCTAGCGCGAACGGAGTGGCCGGTCTGATGATGGCACTGGGAGGCGCAGGGGGTAGTGACCCCTGGGTAACGACCCGCAACGAGGATGATGGATTTTATACCTTCACCCTGGCGGCGCCCGGCACTGCCATGAAAGGGGCAGGGGCCTATTATATTTGGATCCTGGATGGGAGCGGGAAACGCATATCCGATGTGGGCGGACCGGTTAACATCAATCCGTTGGGTCCTGATGTCGCCGGAACTTGCTGGGCGGGCTCGGTTGATTTTTGGAAACGCTGAGGTAACCATCTAGACTTTGGAAGTCTTTGCCCCACACCGCTTCCCCCTTCCGCTGCGCTTCAGGGATCTTCGAGCTACGGGGGTGCTTCGCAAGACTTCCAAAGTCCATGCGGTTTGATGTAAGAGCGTAGCCTTATTGGGCTTGCTATTACGCGGAAGGAGGCTCGTAGATGAGTGCTCCTCAACATCATCCCTTTGTGGAACTGGCACGCGCGGCGATTGAAAAGTATGTGCGTGAGCATGTGCGCCTGGAATCGCCGCGCGACTTGACGCCCGAAATGCGCGAGCGCACAGGCGCCTTCGTTTCTTTGCACCGCCAGGGTGAATTGCGCGGCTGCATTGGCACGATAACACCTCAGCGCCCGAATCTCGCCGAAGAGATCATCGAAAATGCCATCAGCGCTGCCACGCGGGACCCGCGCTTTCCAGCACTGGAGGAAAGCGAACTGGCGGCTTTGGAGATCTCGGTGGACGTGCTCACGCCCCCGGAACCCATCGAGTCCATCGCCGATCAAGACCCGAAAAAGCATGGGCTGATCGTTCAATCCAAGCGCAGCGCCTGGCGGCGGGGGCTCTTGCTCCCCGACCTTGAAACGATCGATACGGCGGAAAAACAGCTCTATTACACGCGCGTGCTCAAGGCGGGGATAACCGACCCGGATGAGCCGGTCGAGCTTTATCGCTTTCAAGTAAAACGGTACCACTAGTGCATCATTAGAGAATGGTGAAAGAGGAGAGCACAAGCCTCTCCATCTTTCCTCTTTCACCATCATGGTTCTCTCTCTTCCGAGGCCCTGGTGCATCGATCTCTTACGCGTTGGCTTGTGGCTCTGGAAGTCATCTGGTTTATCCTGCTGGGATGTCGCACGGCAAATTTGATTGCCCAGGCGCAGCCCACTTTCACGCGCACGATCACGCGCGCACCCCCGCGTCCCACGTTCACTCCCGTCTCTCCCACCGTTCCTTTATCGCCGACGTTTGTAATCCAGCCAACGCTTGCACTCCCGCCAACACTTGCGGCACCCGCGCCCACTCGCGCTCCCACGCCGCGTCCCGCGCCCACTCGAACCGCGGTCACAAGACCGGCGGCGCCTGTGCCTCCTCCTCCCACCGCCGACCTGTATCAAGGCTATTACTATCGCGTCCTCAAGAACACCTGTGTTTCGGATTCCAACACGCGGGCGGAGGGGACGGTATATAACAACGGAGTACCGCAAAACGGCGTGACTGTCCGGATCGCCAATGGCAATGGCGGCGATCCGGTGATCGACGATTTTGTCACCGGGATGGATCCCAGCGATTACAAGCATCACGACCCAGCGCTGCAAGGCAAGTACCGGCTGGGCATTGCCGAAGGTCAGTGGATTGATGGAAACTGGTGGGTCTTTATCATCGACAGCACGGGACAGCAGATATCAGTCGGCGCTTATTTCAAAACCTTTGACGTGCCGGGATGTAACAAAGCCATCATCGACTTTGCACACTGATCGACTGAGCTCGTAAATGTACGTCCGCTTTCGGCGGGGACAAGCATTGTTTGCTTGTCCCCGCTTTCATTTAAATTCATTAGTGCGACGGATCCATTTAAATTAGAGTACTCTAATAATCTGAATCGGCTCCTACCCTTTCACCGTAGTATCAGGTAGTGAAATATTTATATTCATTTTACGCTCGATTTATGAAATCATTACAAATCCCTGGCATAATGGATTCCGCAAGGGCGCGCACAACCCAGTAAGAAACCAGAATGAACAATAACTCTACGCAACCGAGCGTCAGCCGCGCGGCTGTCGTTTCTCGGACAACTCGAACGTTTCCCAACGTGTGGACACTGCCACGTTCGCTCCTCACGGACTGGAGTTATGTGGCAGTGGATAAGCGGGACCTGCGGCTTGACCTGCTGCGCGGCTTTGCCGTCGTCGTGATGGTCGTGGACCACTTTGGCGGCTCTTCCTGGCTCTACCTGATCACCGGCGGCAATGGGTTCTTTGTATCCGGCGCCGAAGCATTTATCTTCATCTCCGGACTCGTGGTCGGGATGGTGTATGGCGGGATCGCCTTAAAGGCGGGGCTCCGCGCGGCGCAGACGAAAGCCCTGCAGCGCGCGTGGACGCTCTACAAATTAACCGTCGTCCTCACTTTGTTGTTTGCCGCTCTCTCCGTGACCTTTGGTCTCGACTGGGCGAAGGACCTGAAAATTACAGACCCGCTCGGGTTTGCCCTTAATGTCGCTACCCTGCGCCAGACCATGTACCTGACCGATATCCCGTTGATGTACACATTCCTGATGCTGGCGGCGGCGGGGGGCCTGTGGTTTTTGCACAAGGGAAAGACAGGGCTATTGCTGGCAGGGTCCGGGGCGCTGTGGCTCGCGTTCCAAATGGCGCCGGCACGGATGCAGGTGCCGTGGCCCGTGGACGGCAACACAACCTTCAATTTTGCGGCTTGGCAGTTGCTCTTCTTTACGGCGATGGCGATCGGGTATCACCGCGACGATGTGCAACGAAAACTGAGCGCCATGCCGCGCCTTCCCTACCTGATGTTCTCCGGATTGCTGCTCGTCTGGTTAGCAAGACTGTATGGCACGCAAGGCGCCCTGCTTTCCCGTTTTATGCCGGAAGCCACGCTGCAACAGTTTATGCAAGAATTCTTTCTCAAGAGCTCGCTCGCGCCCGGGCGATTGATCGCCAGCTTCATCGTGTTCCAGTTCGCCTACCTGGCTGCCACGCTATGGTGGAGACCCATCTGGGCAGCTTTGGGATGGCTATTGCTGCCGCTCGGACAGAATGCCTTGTATGCGTACACGATGCACGTCGCCGTCATCGGGCTATTCTACACTACGCTGCCGCATCTACCGCTGAATGTGTTGGCAATGGGAACGCTCAACACCAGTCTCCAGCTTTTGACCATCCTCGCCATCTGGTGGATGATCCAACGCCGGTTCTTGTTCCGAATCGTGCCACGTTAGAGGGAAAGCATATCGACGCCGAGGTGGTCCTGAAACTGCCCCGGCGTTTTTGCTTTCAGGGCCGGTCAATGATATAATGGGAGTATAGTACTATAGACTATTGCAAGTCATCGAGGCCAGATGCGATTGCCTTTCCGAATAGCCGTGGGGCTGGTTGGAATACTGTTGCTAGTTGCGGTTGTTCCTCATCTCTCCGGGCCCAGAATAGCGCGCAGTGAAAATATAGATTCGTCCCCCCTGCCGGTGATCTCCCCCGCCGTCGAACCGACCGTCGCACAACATCCCATTCCTATTATTATCGAGTCACACCCGGTGCCCTCCCTTAGCACGCCGCCTGCCCCGGTGCCTTTAAGCGCCCCCGGGGTGCCGCCCGTTCCGATGCCTTCCGATGACCTAATACTTGAATTGAAATTGGCGCGGCGGGCCGTATCGGACAAGCCCTATCCGGTGCCGACGGGCCCCGTCGAGAACCTGGAGGTGTTCGTCCACGTTCCGCCCGCCGCCGCCCAGCATGCGCCTCTGCGCGTCCTCCTGATCCTGCATGGCATGGGAGGGCGCGGTGACCGTTTTGCTCAACCTTTCCTCGACGAAGCCGATCGCAACAACTGGCTGGTGATTGCGCCCAACCTTCCTTATACCCGTGATTACATGGACCCTGCCCAGCTCGTCGAAGAGGATGTGTATCTCGGACACTCGCTGCATGCCATGCTGGATGCGCTACCCGGTCGTCTCGGGCTCAAGCTGCGCCAGCACATCTTGATTTTCGGTTTTTCGCGCGGCGCCCAATTGGGCACCCGGTTTGCCCTCTTTCATCCGGACTGTGTCGAAACGATCGCGGCTGTTTCCGGAGGCTCGTATACCCTGCCGGTCAAGAGCGGCGACGATAAACAAGTCATGAAATTTCCCTTTGGCATCGGCGACCTGCAGCAAAAAGTCGGCTGGCCGCTTGACTGGGACCGGTTCAAAACGATTACTTTCTGGATCGCCGTGGGCGGAAAGGACAATCGTCCAGCCGAAGTCGCGCGCGCGTTTGACTCTTACATCGGTCGCACGCGCGTGGAACGCGCCCAAAAGTTCGAGACGGCGCT